>CAISYK010000434.1 GCA_903889605.1 uncultured Bacteroidota bacterium | reverse complement strand
ATATCATCAGAAAAGAAAATCAGATTCCCCCATCGGTCAAATATTGTCATTTCATAACTGCTGATAAAAATACCTTTGCCTGAAAAAATATCATTTATACCATCACCATCAGGCGTAAAAGCATTAGGAACATAAAATATAAAGTCCGGTTCAATAACGATGGTTTGATTTATAGTATCCAAACAATTATAACGAGTGGATGTAATCAAAGTTATTATGTATGTTCCTGTATCTGAATATGTATGAGGCATAGGATTAACGGCTGACGAGGTATCATTATTTCCAAAATTCCAATTCCAAAAATCTGCTCCGGCAGATAAATCGGTAATTGAAATAACTGGGTCGGTAATGGTTGTATTATCCGGCTGAACGGTGAAATTCGCCTTAGGGTTTGGATACACAGTAATATAATTATTTTTAGATAATGTGCTTACGCAGCCGCTATCCGATGTTATGGTTAAAACTACAGTAAAATAATTCGGTGAATAAACCGAATCATTGATGTAGCAATGGTTTGGATTCTGCGAATTGCCGGCGGGACTGTTATCGCCAAAACTCCATAATCTGCCGGCATTACTGCCAGTCGCAACAGATGATAAATTTTGAAAGCTAACACACAAAGGTTCGCATCCTGTGGTGTCATTTGCTGTAAAATTAATTACAGGATTAGGGTTAACGATACTTATTTTACTGATGGAATCCAAACAGCCAAATTTGGAAACAATCAGCAATTGAACCGTATAAGAACCATTGGAAGGAAATAAATGAGATGTATTGTAATTATTAATAACAGGGCTGCCGTCACCAAAGTTCCAGAACCATGATTGTATAGTATCAGTTGTGATAATGGTTGATAAATTATTAAATTGAACAATGCTTCCATCACATACATTGGCAGTGCTGAATGCTGCAATTGGCAGAGGATGAACCACAGCGATTTTTGATATAGTGTCCTTACAGCTGTTATTTGTTGCCGCAATTAATGTAACGGTATATGCTCCGGGGTTTGAATAAGTATGGCCTGGATTCTGCACTGTACTCAGCTGTGGGCCGTCACCAAAATCCCATGACCATCCGGTAATACTGCCGCTTGCAGCTTTTGTGGAGTCAGTAAAATTGATGGTTTCATTTAAACATACATTAGTAAAAATAAAATCAGCAATAGGCATAGGAAACACTGTGATACTATGCTGCATTGTATCAGGACAGCCAAGATTGGATGAATGAGTAATAAGGGTAATTTGGTAATTACCAGGAACAGCATAAAGATGGTGCGGACTCAACACAGCCGTATTCAAAACAGAGCCGTCACCGAAATCCCATGACCAGTTTGAAGTGCTTCCCATCAGCGGATCGAGAGACGTGTTTGTTATTTTTGCAGAATCAAACAAACATGTACCGCTGAAGGAGAATGCAGATGTCGGAGCATCGAAAGCCATTACAGATACGCTGGATGTATCATGACAGCCATCAATAGTGGATGCTGCTAATTTAACAATATATGTTCCGGCAGAGGAATAATAATGATTTGGATTCTGCAGAATACTTGTTGGACCATTATCGCCAAATACCCATAAATAGCCAGCTATGGAAGTTGAGCTATGAACCGCAGATGTATCATTAAAATGCATAACATCTCCAAAGCATACATTGCTGAAAGTGAAACCTGCTGTGGGAACGTAATAAACCTGCACAGGTTTTGTTATCGTATCGGCACAGCCCAAACTATTGCTTACAATCAAGTTAACATTGTAGTTTCCTGCAGCAGCATATAAATGAAAAGGATTTTGAATGATATTTACCGGGCCGGCATCATCAAAATCCCATACCCATGAGTTGATTGTTCCTGAAGCGGTAGTAGAGCTGTCTGTAAATTGAGTGGCAATGCCGTAACATACTTTGGTGCTCCCAAATTTTGCAGCTGGATTAGGATTAACAGTTATTACAGCACTGCCGCTCTGTGTCTGAGAACACGCTCCCGGACTTGCATCATGCACGCTTATGAGGGAATAAGTGTATACTGAGGCTGTTCCTGTGGGAATTGACACAGCTGCGCTGTTTCCGCTTGTAGTACTTAATGTTTGATTTACTCCGCCATTAATTGTATATGTGAAAGTATATGGTGCAGTCCCTGCCCCGCCAGTGAATGTAATATTAGGTGCAGGTGCCCCTATGCATAATGAAGCTGTCCCGGTTATTGAAGCTGTTGGTAAGGGATGAACTGTTATTTCAACACTATCAGATGAAGTGCACCCATATCTGTCAGTTGCAGTAACATAATATGTAGTTGTTACTAATGGTGCTACAGATGGGCTGGAGGATGTTGATCCAAAAATTGACTGACTGGAAGTCCAGCTGTAAGTATATGGAAAAGAACCCATGAAAGTGCTGGCTGGAAGATTCACATTTTGACCGGCACATATAGTTTGCGCACTAGGAGCAATACTTGTTATAGGACAAAGGTTAACCTCTATAACAGATTTGGAACCGCTTGAATTACAAGGAAGATCATTCCATGCGCCGTTAGGATATATTTGTGTGCAGTCTTCATTACCTGAATTATTAGGTTCTCCGCCGCTCCAATTTGTGTATATTACAGGACTCTGGTCATACCACACGAAGCTTCCTTCATTTGCTTCATCATTAAATCCAATCCAAATAGTTCCTCCAAATCCATTTGCATTAAGTTCATTAATTATGCATGCATTTTCAGATGCGGACTGCACAGAAACAAGGCTTGCTCCAAAATTTTGAGCCCAAGCCTGAGCTGCGCTTCCTGTTTGTGAAATAGGATTATAAAAATACATACTGCATGAGGAAAGGCATGCGGTCAATTCTGTGCATCCGGCATTGGTAAAGGTTTGCCTTATTAGAGGCAGGTTGCATCCTGTCTGGCTTATTGTAAGATTAATATTGGAAAATAAACATAAGGCAAATATGGATGAAAAAAAATAAAATTGCTTCATTCGTTATTTTTAAAATTTGCTGAAAATAAGTAGTTATGCAATATGCAATTATCAAATTTAACAATTAGACCTCAGACTTAAATAAGCCGCGATCCGCAAAAAAATAAAATTCTATTTAACACACCATCAATTTCAAAGCTATCTAACCAATGTTACTGTTCCTCTATAATTGTGTTTTCTCTTTTTAATATCTGTGACCTTAAACGAATAAATATATACATCTCCTTCTGCTGTCTCGGTTCCATGGTTAGCTTTTCCATCCCATGTTTTATTTATATCATCAGAAAAGAAAATCAGATTCCCCCAGCGGTCAAATATCGTCATTTCATATCCAATAATAAAAATTCCTTTACCGTAAAAATTATCATTTATGCCGTCATCATTAGGTGTAAAAGCACTGGGAATATAAAATAAAAAATCCGGTTCAATTACGATGGTTTGATTCATGGTATCCAAACAATTGTATTGAGTGGATGTTATTAAAGTTATTATGTACGTTCCGGTATCTGCATAGGTATGAGGCAAAGGGTTAACAGCTGAAGAGGTATCCGAATCTCCAAAATTCCAATTCCAAAAATTTGCTCCGGCAGATAAATCTGTAATTGAAATAACAGGGTCGGTAATAGTTGTTGTTTCTGGCTGAACTGTAAAACTTGAAATAGGGTTTGGATATACTGTTATATAATTATTTTTGGATAATGTGCTGACACATCCGCTGTCCGAAGTTACTGTTAGAGTAACATTGAAATAATTAGGCGAATACACCGAATCATTAGTGTAACAATGAAAAGGATTCTGAGAACTCACAGTAGGGCTGTTATCGCCGAAATTCCATAGCCTTGCTGAATTAAAACCTGAAGCAATAGAGGATAAATTTTGAAAATTAACACATAGCGGTTCACACCCTATTGTATCATCTGCTGTGAAATTAATAATAGGATTAGGGTTAATAACACTTATTTTACTGATAGAATCAAGGCATCCGAAATTTGAAACAATCAACAGCTGAACTGTAAAAGAACCATTGGAAGCGTATAAATGAGATGTGTTTTTATTGTTAACAACCGGACTGCCGTCGCCAAAATCCCATGCCCATGATTGTATAGTGTCGGTTGCGGTGATATTTGATAAATCATTAAATTGAACAATGCTTCCATCGCAGACATTTGCTGCATTGAAGTGGGCAATGGGCAGAGGATGCACAACAGTACTTTTTGTTATTGTGTCTTTACATCCATTGTCGGTAGTAGCTATTAATGCAGCAATGTATGTTCCTGGGTTTGCATAAATATGATTAGGATTCTGGACTGTGCTTAAAGGGGTATTGTCGCCAAAACTCCATGACCATCCGGTAATACTGCCTGTTAAAACTTCTGATGAGTCGGCAAAATTAGTGACTTCATTTAAACATACATTGTTAAAAACAAAATCAGCGGTAGGCATTGGGTAAACTGTAATATTGTGCTTAATAGTATCCGGGCACCCAAGATTGGTCGAATGAGTAATCAGGGTAATTTGATAATTACCAGGAATTGCATACAGGTGGTGCGGACTCCAAATTAATGTATCTATGAAAGTCCCGTCACCAAAATCCCATGACCAGTTTGCCGTGCTGCCCATAACGGGATTCAAAGAAGCATTTGTAATTTTTGCAGAATCAAATAAGCAAGTTCCGCTGAGTGTGAATGCAGATGTTGGAGCATCGAAGGTATTTACAGAAACGATTGACGTATCAGCACAGCCGTCAATAGTTGATGTAAATAATTTAACCGTATACGTTCCTGCATTGTAAAAATGCGAAGGATTTTGTAAAATGCTTGCTGGGCCGTTATCCCCGAATACCCATGAATATCCGGCTATTGAAGTAGAGTTATGAACTGAAGATGTATCAGTGAAATGTATAGTATCGCCAAAGCATACATTACTGAATGTAAAACCTGCTGTAGGATTGTAATAAACCTGAACCGGTTTTGTTATCGTATCTGCACAGCCAAAAATATTGTTAACAATTAATCTTACAGAGTCAATTCCTCCGCCTGAATATAAATGATTTGGTGATTGGGTATTATTTAAAGGGCTGCCATCCCCGAAATCCCAAGTCCACACGCTGATTGTTCCGGAAGCAGTTGCAGAACTATCATTAAAATGTGTTGAAGTGCCGTCACAAACTTTTGTATACCCGAAGCCTGCTGTTGGATCCGGGTGCCGGGTGATGACAATGCTGAGCGTGTCCTTACAGGAGTCCGCATCCACCACTGTTGCCAGATAAATACCCGCTGAAAGGCCAGTTGCATTTTGAGTATGCTGAACAGGATTAGTATTCCAATAAAATGAATATGGCCCTGTTCCGCCGGAAGCGTTAACAGCAGCAGTACCATTTAAATTATTCCTGCAGGTCTCATTGTTAATAGTCCCCGGAGAAAGCACCAGCGGCGGAATAAGAGCTATTACTATAGAATCATGATATGAACGGCAAAAAGGATCAGTTACTGTATAAGTGTATGTTCCTGGCGATAAATTGGAAATACTGTCGGTTGTCTGACCGCCGGGCTGCCAGATATAACTGTAAGGGGCTATGCCTCCAGTTACAAAAACGTTTGAGGTCCCTCCGTTACAAGATGCATTTGATGTTGTTACAACAACACTTAAGGGCAGAGGTGTTGTACAGGTAATACTAAAGCCGCCTAAAAAACCTTCTCCGCAGGCAAGAAGTTCTCCGCCCGAACCTAATATTATATCGTAAACAGGGCCCGGTGTTGGGATGGCTGAAACATAAGTAAGTGCAGAGTCGAATTTTACTATGCCGGTGGTAGAACCGGCATAAACATTGCCGCATGCATCGGCTGCTAGACCGCTGCATTGATAATTAACACCGTTTGGCACTGTTACAGTGTTTATATGAGTGAGAGTAGTTTTATTAAATCTCCGAAGGGTAATTCCATCGTATATATAAACATAAGGTCCTATGATGAGCGTGCCGTTAAAACCCTGAAAAACACTGGGAGAATATGCAGGATTGAGGGCATATCCTGTGCCGGAATAAATTAAATTTAGCCCGCTGGGCACAGAACCTCCAGGCGTAAAATCTGCATTCGTTTTACGAAGTGTGCTCGTTGGTAAATGAAGGGAAAACATGTCGCCGTTACAGTCGGTAGAAATTGACCTTGTTTCTTCATTATAGGCTATCTGGTCGCTGACAGCCCCTGTAGCCATATCCAGACGGGCAAGATTATTCCCGCCGGGGTTTACAAAATAACCGCAGACGGCAAGAACGGTTTTAGAATAATTCATTGCAAGCCGCCACTCTTCACATAAGCCCCCCAGCGACCATACCTGAACACCTGTTGAATCAAGCTTTTGGCGTTTACCTGTACAGTATCCTCCGATTATATAAACATTACCCGGATTGTCTACTGCAATATCACCAAGAAATACTGAGTAGGTAACATAACTCCACAGCAGTACTCCTGCAGAGTTATATTTTTCAATATGATAATTAGTATGATTTCCATGTATAAAAACATTTCCTATTGAGTCCTGCTGGATGTCGAATGCCCGGTTTAAATTCGGATTTGCGGTATTGGTAAGCCATGGGTCAATAACAATTCCTTCTGGAGAAGAAATTACATTTGACGAAAATTGAAATTCAACCAAGCTCCCGGCAACATTATATTTTACAGGAATATCCTTATGTGAAGTTGCAGTATAAGCATTAGGAGCGTGATCCAAAAGCTGCCATTCGGAATTTAGGCTGATGGGGCTGAATTTGCTTTTTAGATGAAGGTCACCCTTCTCATCGGCAGTCACCTTTTCTAATCCGTCCCATTGAAAGGCTATTTTAGGAATAACAGCATTGGGTTTTATAAAAAATCTGTACTTTATCCCGCCCTCTTCCGGCAGTTCAAACTCAACGTCTACACCGGGATATAAGTTGATGTACTTTATTTTTTTATATGCAGGAACAAAGCTGTAGAAAGTTTTGTCGTCTTCACTGCTGTTAAACCCACCGTAATTGTAATAGTTTGAGGTTTTTTGTTCAGGTGTTATTTCTGCTGAAGAATCTGTATTCACCCAGCGCATATTTGCCGTATGCCAGATAGTTTCTATGCTTCTTTCTTCAGGCTCCTTACCAACCTTTTCTCTATCCTTTTCTTCAATATTTCTACTTTCCGGAAATTGAAAAATAATTCCACGAGCGGTGAAGTATGCATTGAATTCAGCATTTTCCACTCCATAAAGTATTGGCTCCGGGAATGGCGTTTTTGTCTCCCTTGCATTTTTGCTGAACTGTCCTTGTTCTTTAATAAAAACTTTGTCCTGAAGGGGTTTAACAAGAAGTTTTCTGCCTGCAGTTTGCCCGCTCAATACAAGCTGAAAACTGATAATAAGTTGAAAAATCATTCCCCATCGCAGATATTTCACCATACCCCATAACCTTAAGCCCATACCTTTACTTCCATCTCCTATGTGAATAAATGGGAAGACTTGATTTTTTTGGCCGTCTTTATAGTAAAACTGTATCATTATAAGTTGTATTAATTTCATTAATAACCGGCATATTTACGGTTCTTATTTTGTATTAGATTGTCGGAGATGTTACCTCACTAATGTTACAATCCCTTTGTAATTGTGTTTTATCATTTTAAAATCAATAACTTTAAAAGAATAGACATATACATCTCCTTGTGCAGCTTCAGTTCCATGATTTGCTTTACCGTCCCAAGGTTTATTAATATCATCGGAAAAGAAAATCAAATTTCCCCAGCGGTCAAATATCATCATTTCAAATTTACTAATAAAAAGGCCTTTACCCGAAAATGTATCGTTTACGCCGTCATCATTAGGGGAAAATGCATTAGGAATATAAAATATAAAGTCAGGCTCAATAATAATGGTTTGAACAGCAGTATCAGTACAATTGTAAATAGTTGATGTAATAAGTGTTATTGTGTATGTGCCTGTATCTGAATAAGTATGAGGTGCCGGATTATGCAAATAAGCTGAATCTAAGTCTCCGAAATTCCAATTCCAGAAGTTAGTTCCGGTAGACAAATCAGTTAATGCTATAATCGGATTTATTATAGAAGCGGTGCTTGGCTGAACTGTAAAATGCGCAATGGGGTTTGGGTAAACTGTTATGTAATTATTTTTAGAAATAGAGCTTACGCAGCCACTGTCAGAAGCAACAACTAAGCTGACAGTTAAAGCAAATGGAGCAAAGACTAAGTCATTAGTATAACAATGCTGAATGTTTTGTGAAGTGCCTGCTGGGCTGCCATCGCCAAAATTCCATAACCATTGTGCATTACCTCCTGTCACAACAGAAGAAAAATCCTGAAAAGAAATACAAAGCGGCTCACATCCTGCTGTATCATTTCCCGTAAAATTTACAATAGGATTAGGATTAACGATACTTGTTTCGGCAATAGAATCAACACATCCGAAATTTGAAATAATCAATAACCGAACAGCATAAGATCCTTCGGATGCATATAAATGGGACGTGTTATTATTTGTGTTAACCTGACTTCCGTCGCCGAAATCCCAAGTCCATGATTGTATTGTGTCGGTTTGCAGAATGCCTGACAAATCATGAAATTGAACACTTATTCCATCACATACATTTGCCGTGCTGAATTGCGCATCAGGAAGCGGGTGCACTACTGCATTTTTTGTAATTGTATCCTTACAGCTATTGTTGGTTGATGCAATTAAAGAAACTAAATAAGTTCCGGGACTTGAATATGTGTGGTTCGGATTCTGAACAGTAATAATAGGGCTGCCGTCACCAAAATCCCATGACCAGGCTGTGATATTGCCGCTTGAAACAGTTGAAGAATCATTGAAATTCATAACCTGATTTAAACAAACTTCATTAGAAATAAAGTCCGCGGCCGGCATCGGGAATATTGTGATCGTATCATTTAGTGTATCCGGACAGCTAAGGTTGGAAGAAAGTGTAATTAAGGTAACCTGATAATTACCTGGAGCTGAATAATAATGACTTGGACTCCATACTGCTGAATTTAAAGGAGTGCCGTCACCGAAATTCCATGACCAGCCAGCTATAGTTCCCATTAATGGATTTACTGATGAATTTGTAATCAAGGCAGAGTCGGATAAACAAATATTGTATAAAGAGAAAGCCGAAACGGGATGATCAAATACTTTTACAGTATTATTTGCCACCCCGGAACACCCATTTGCTGTTGTAGTTACCAGCGTGACATTATAAGTGCTGGAAGCGGAATAATAATGATCCGGGTTTTTCAATCCGCTTGAAGCGCTGCCATCTCCAAATACCCATAAATAGCTTGCAATTGCAGTAGAAGTATCAACTGAAGAAGTATTTGTAAAATGCATAGTATCTCCCAAACATACATCACTATAAGTAAAGCCGGCTATTGGGTTATAATATACCTTAACCAGCTTGGTAATGGTATCCGCACAACCGGCAAAATTGCTTACAATTAAAGATGCATTATAGCTTCCGGCATTTGTGTATGTATGTCCGCCTATAACAGATTGGTTATTATTTACGGGGCTTCCGTCACCGAAATTCCAGCTCCAGTTACTTATGGTTCCTGATGCTATGCTTGAACCATTGGTGAATTGAGTTGCATTGGTATTACATACTGAAGTGTTGGTGAATGCTGCAGCAGGTATGTCATAAACATGTATTCTGATAGTATTAGTGTCGGTGGTATTGCCGCATGCAGCAATTAGTTGTATTTGCTGTGTTCCTGCGCTATTAAATACAAAAGGCAGGGTGTCTTTATCCCCGCTGACAACAGCGCCGTTGATGAACCAGTCTTCGAAACATCTTATTCCTACGGAAGTCGTATTATAAAAATAAACGGGATCTCCGACACAAACAATTGTATCGCTCGGCGTGAAAGTAGGAACTGTAACGCAATGCCGGCAAATAAAATTATCCACAGGTATGTAATCACCGCTTACGATTGCAGGCACCGTAACTGTTGGAACAGGAACCATTTCATTTCCGCCGGAACCAACCGAGGGTGTAACATTATTAACAACAGTTGCGCAGACGCTTTCATAGCAGCCAATTGCTCCCAAACTGTCCGTTTTCATAAAAAGAGCATCAAAATAGTTGGCACCAAAGCTTGATGTTACAGTTGATACTGCATAACCGCCGTCAGCAGCCTGGCTTACCATTGAACCTCTGTCAGAGCCAGGCCCGCCATATGCTTTTGACCACTGCAGATTGCCGCTGCTGTCTGTTTTTATCAAATATGCATCCAGACTTCCTGCCCCAAAACTTGTTGTGTAACCGCTTAGTATAAACCCTCCATCTCTTGTCTGATCTGCGAAACGAGGCTGGTCATCGCTGGGCCCTCCGTATGTTTTAGCCCACTTAAGGTTGCCCTGACTGTCGGTTTTAATAAGCAAAAAGTCATTACTTCCAGCACCCCAGCTGTCTGTATTTGCGCAAAGCATAAATCCTCCATCAGAAGTTATTTTACCGGATAGCCCCCACTGACTGCTTGCGTCACTTCCTGCACCGCCGTATGTTTTAGTCCATTGTAAATTCCCAAGTCCGTCTGTTTTGATAAGATATAAATCAAATCCCCCGGCACCAAAACTGGTGGTATAACCCATTACCATGTACCCTCCGTCGCTTGTCTGTTCAACGTAATTGCCCCATTCACTGCCGGCGCCTCCATAAAGTTTCATCCACGAAATATTTCCATTTGCGTCCGTTTTTATTAAGGCAGCATCCTCTGCCCCAAATCCAATTCCGGTAATATATCCTGCTAAGATATAACCTCCGTCATTGGTTTGTTTAACGCGTAATCCGTAATCATTACCCGAGCTGCCAATGGTTTTTGACCATTGTACGGTTCCAGAAGCATCAATTTTTAATAATAACATATCATAGCCGCCTGCCCCAAAATAAGTAAGACCTGCAACTATGTATCCGCCGTCAGAAGTTTGCTGAATAGCGTATCCGCCATCTTCACCTATGCCGCCATAAGTTTTATACCATTCGGGATAACCGCAGGCATCTACCTTGTATACATATACATCGCAGCTTCCAGCACCTGAGGTTCCGTGCTGGCCTGTTCCAATAAAACCACCATCACGTGTTTCAGCAAGTGATAAGCCGCCATTCATTCCTGCTGCATTTACTGTACGCATAAAGGTGCTTGATGTTTGTGAATATAAATTCTCTCCGACCCCTATCACAAAAAAAGGAATAAAAAATAAAACGTATTTAGTAACTGCACTCATTTGATTATATAAAACGAATCATTAGGACTTTTAGGAATCCGGATGAACTAATGAGGACGGATTCACGAAAGGTATTTATTAAATTGTATAACACTAAATTGAACACTTTAACTGCAGAAAAGCGGCATCATAAGCATAAGTCAATTTTTTATTTCTGCTTTACGGCTGGCTTGATAGGCTTGCTGTCCATTGTAATAATAACATCATCAGAGGGGTATCCTGTATCTGTGCCGATTTTTTTCAAAGATTCCAACGTCATTTCAGTATCCGAAGGAAGATTGAAAGTAGCATAGCTTTCCTTTCTATCGATAAAAAAATTTTCAATACCTTTTATTTCTTTAAGCTTTCCTTCTAATTTAGGACTTAAAAACGGGCAATGCATTGCTCCATGGCCAATATCCACCCGAACATATTTTTTAATATTTGTTTGTTTGTTACTGGCACTCTGAGCAATGCTAAGATTGAAAAAACTAAATAAAAGCACAATAGTGGTTATTATTGTTAAAGCGCCTTTGAATTTAATACTTGATTTTGTCATGATAAAGAGGGGTTGCAGTAAAAATATTAATCCTTTAAAGGGATTTGAAAACATATACAAATCTAATCATTTTGAGAGGAAGATACAATTTATCTTAAAATGGTTGCTTATGCTGAGCAATGTCAAATGAAATTATTTTTCAAATTAAAACCCAAATACTTGCTGTTAAAAAAAACAAAGTTATCTCACCAAGGTAACAATACCCTTGTAATTATGTTTTCTTTTATTTATGTCAAGAATTTTAATGGAATAAACATAAACATCTTTTTGAGCTGTTTCAGTTCCGTGATTGGCTTTGCCACCCCAGCCTTTATTGAGATCGTCAGAAAAAAATATCATATTTCCCCAGCGGTCAAATATCGACATTTCATATTCTTTTATGAATATCCCCTTCCCTGAAAATATGTCGTTTATCCCATCATCGTTTGGTGAAAACGCATTTGGAATGAAAAATAAAAAATCCGGTTCAATTACAATCATTTGATAAGCCGTATCAAAGCAATTGTATAAAGTCGATGTGATTAATGTAATTGTGTATGTGCCAGTATCTGCATAAGTATGCGGTGCAGGATTATGCATTGAAGATGTATCAAGGTCTCCGAAATTCCAATTCCAAAAATTAGCACCAACGGAAAAATCAGTTAATGAAATAACCGGATCTATTATTGAAGCGGTGCCTGGCTGAACAGAAAAACCAGCAATTGGGTTTGGGTAAACAGTTAAATAATTATTTTTAGATAAAACGGAAACACATCCGCTGTCGGAAGCAACTGTTAATGTAATGCTGAAATCCATAGGAGCAAAAACAGATTCATTGCTGTAACAATGACTTGGATTTGGCAGATTACTAACGGAATTAACAGTGCCGAAATTCCATAACCAAGCTGTATTTGTGCCTGTTAAAATGGAAGACAAATTCTGAAAATTTACACATAAAGGTTCACACCCAACCGTATCGTCACCTTTAAAATTCACAACAGGGTTTGGGTTAACGATGCTTGTTTTAGAAATAGAATCCAGGCAGCCGAATTTCGAAACAATCCATAATTTAACAATATACGAACCTGGGGAAGTATATAAATGTGAAGTGTTTACATTATTGCTGAGAGGGCTGCCGTCACCAAAGTTCCATTTCCAGAATTGTATTGTATCTGTTGCCGGAATAACTGACATATTAGTAAACTGATTTACAGTCCCGCTGCAAACATTTGCGGTGCTGAAATGAGCTGAAGGGAGCGGGTGAACCACAACATTTTTCGTAATGGTGTCTTTACATCCATTGTCTGTTGCAACAATCAATGAAACACTGTATGTTCCGTAAGCAGCGTACATGTGGTTTGGGTTCTGAATTGTAATCAGCGGTGTGCCGTCACCAAAATTCCAAGACCAGTCTGCAATGTTTCCGCTTGAAACAGATGAAGAATCAGTGAAATTCATTGCTTGATTTAAACAGACATTGGTAAAACCAAATTTGGCTTGCGGCATAGGGAACACAGTAATAGAATCTTTTAATGTATCCGGGCATCCAAGGTTTGATGAATGTGAAATCAAAGTAATTTGATAATTTCCGGGGATATTGTACAAGTGGCTTGAACTTGCGGCTGTTGTATTCAAAGGCGAACCATCACCAAAATTCCATGACCAGTTTGCAATATTTCCCATTACAGGAGGAGTAGTGGAATTTGTAAATAATGCAGAATTAAACAAACAGGTATTGCTGAATGCAAATGCAGCAACTGGTGCATCAAAAGTTTTTACCGGGGCTGTCAGGGCATTGGTGCAGCCATCGGCAGTTGTTACAACTAAAGTAACATTATATGTTCCGGAATTTGAATAATAGTGAACAGGAGTCTGCAAACTGCCCGTTGGTCCGTTGTCTCCGTAAGTCCATAAATAATTGGAAATGGAAGCAGGTAAATTAACCATTGAAGTATTTGTAAAATGCATTGTATCCCTGAAACAAACATCGTTATGTGTAAATCCGACAACAGGATTGTTGAAAACGGTGTCCTGATGAACAATAGTGTCGGCGCATGAATTTCCGCTGTTTACTATTAGGGTCGTGTTATAATTCCCCGGGCTGCTGTATGTATGCGATGCCGTGCTTCCGGATGCGGTGGAATTATCTCCAAAACTCCAATTCCAGCTTGTGATAACACCGGGGGTATTAATGGAAGAGGTGCTGTTAAAAGGCACCGCATTTCCATTGCATTTATTAGTGAAGCTGAAGCCGGCATCGGGCTTAGGAAACACAGTTACGTTATGGCTTATTGAGTCTTTACAGCCATCGGAGGTTGTTACTAATAGTGAAACATTATATACTCCGCTGCTGATGTATGTATGTGAATTGTTTTGTTGAATTGAAGTGCCGCCGTCACCAAACTTCCATGACCAGGCATTAATGCTTCCTGAATTAACCTTTGAAGAATCAATTAAAAGAACAGCAGCGGGAGTGCAAACATTACTAATAGTAAATGCCGATGTTGTAGTAACGGATGCAACTGTGATTTGAATAGAATCTATATTCGGTATAGGACATTTATTATCAAAGTAAACGCACTTATAAATTCCTGGAGCCAAATTGCCGATGCTGTCGGTAGTTTGAGCTAAAACGATACCGTTATTTGTCCATGTATAGGTATAGTCAGGCACTCCGCCGGATAAGTTCAGTTTAATGTAACCGGTCGGAAATCCTCCGCATGAAGGCTGAATAAAAGGCTGCGTTTGAAAAACACAAGGCGGAATTACAAATGCCAATTCGCTTACATGTCCAGGGCCGCAGGCATTTATAGTTTGATTGAAACTGTTATAAGCTAAATCCAGTACTTTCCCAGTAGTTGCTTTAAAATCTATCTGATTGAAATTCAAATCATACATGTACACACCGGTGCTGGATCCAACAAATATTTTCCCGCAGCTGGTGATATATATTCCGCCGTTTTGTTTATTTACACCTCCGGGTACAGTAACCTGTGAAACAATTGCTCCGTTTGTTTTGTTGACCTTAAACAATGTTGCGCCGTCATAAATATAAAGGTTGTTGCCCAAAATTGTCATGCCGTTATAACCTTGGGTCCAGGCACCAGCGCCCACATAACCCGTGCCGTAGCCCCAGCTTCCTACTGCAGGATAAGTAGTTGCAATTGTATTGGAAGGCGTCCACTTATATATTTTAGTGCTGCCCGCATTTTCAGAAACAACACAGTAAACATCTCCGTTATAATCAATAACCCCGCAATGAGGATCCTGGCAGCAAGAACCGCTCTGAGTATAGCCAGTAAGTGCACCGGTTGCAGAATTTATTTTTGCAAAACCTGTCGCACTGTGCCTGAAACCGGTTAAAGACAAAACCTGGTGATTGCATTCGTTTAAAACAAAACGCCAGCATTCATTAATTCCAAAACTATCCCACAAAAAATTACCTGCTGAGTCAACAGCACTTGCATCTCCTCTAGCATGAGAACCCATGGTATTAAAAAAACAATAACCGCGCGAGTCGGTCAGCATATCACCGTAATAAGGGGCATTAACTACGATTGTAGAAAAAATTAAAACTCCAGCCTGGGAGTATTTTTCTAAAACATAAGAGGAGTTTGTTATGTAAACATTTCCATATTGGTCTATACCATTATCCCCTGGAGGATGTGTCATAGTCGGCGGGGTTACCCAAGGATCAATAATTATGGGCTGATTGCTGCTGTTTTGTATGTTAAATGAAACAATATTTTTTTTTAATATAAAGCTGCAGGCTATTTTTTGCCCTTCATCTGCTGCTGTGAAGCTTAAAGGTGCATGGTCTATAATATCTCCTTGTATTGTTTTTATAATGATGGATCCGTCAATTAGTTTTATGTTTCCTGCTCCTTCATACTGCTGCTGCACCTTACTGATATCAGCACCTGGACTTATATATAAATTGTATTTAAACCCTTCTTTTTCAGTAAAAAAGTATTCTGCATCTATCCCGTTATAAAGATTTTTAATTTTAAGTTTACCATAACCTCTGCAATGTGCGGTATAATTTTTAGGAACATTTTCACTCATAACATATCCATAATCAACCGTTTGTTCATCTTCTGCTTCAATTACCGCATTTGGGCTGGCGTTGAGCCATTTCATACTTACAAATTGTTTTTCTTTTTTCTGCATCTTCATTTCACGTTCGCGTTCTTCCGCCGGATCTTCTTTTTCCTCCATGTCTTCTTTTGTTAATGATGACCTGGTAAAATAATAAAGCACTTCATTTTTATAAAAAAATGCTTTCGAGTTGTTATCAATACAATAGTTGAAATTATTTTGGGCGGGAGATAAATCTGCAGCAAACTGTCCTTTGTTTTCTATAAATGCTTTGCGTTCGAAAGGTTTTTTGCTCCAGCTGGTTTTACTGATTTCTTTATCCGCGACACCTGAAGTTTTACTATATGTGTTTTGTGAGAAAAGCGGAAAGGCCGAAAATATAAGAACAAACAAAGGGGTTTTTTTTGAAAAAAAACAAAGAAAGGAAGATGTATGTTTTAATTCCATTTTTAACAGCATTAAAATTAAATTTTCTTTTGACGGCATCCCTAACTTAAATAGACGACGGTTTGCAGGCAAAAGCTAATAAAGGTCTAGTTTTACTAAAGTACTTTTGCTCTTATTTGTTAAATAAAAATAGTAAGATATATTAAAGTAATTATTGGCATTAAAAATTACAAATTTGATCAAGGTTTTGAAAGGTAAAAAAAAGATGCTTAAAATCCAAAAAATATTTGCATAATATAGCGATTCACAAAATATATCTTGGGGCCAAACAATAAATTACGGAGAGAACCATATAAATAGACAGCATATACTGCCAAAATTATTATGCGGCAGCCTTAAATTTTAAAACTTTAGAGTTATTATAATTTACACATAAATATACGCGCCAAAAAACAAAATAACTGATCTGAATTTGAATATATGAATGCTGAAAGATATTTAAAAATCCGAAAATTTCATCTAAAGACTTCCGCGCATTAATTAGCCCATTTTGGTTACGGCATAATTTTTTTACTTCAGATTCGTTATATTACTTATTTTGATTAAATATAATTGAATGACTTGCAAAGCCGGTAATAATAATGAAACTTCTTTCAGCAATGCACGTATAAAAAACCCGTGTTGTTGAAAACATTTGTTCAAAAGTTTTTAAACAGATAAAAAAAACTTGTTTTTATAAAACTATTTTTATAAAAAAATATATTTTGAAGTCGACAAATAATACATATTCGTTTTTCATAAGCGTATCATTAGTACTAATGTTGGGAATTTCTTTTTCGGCATCAGCCCAAATGGATGTCAGTAAAGTTTCAATTATTGAGAAATACGTTGTGGGTTACAACGATATAACTAAAATGAAATTCATTAATGATTCCGTTTTATATTCCGAAGGATGGCATAACCTTCCTCAGCCTAAATTCTGGCAGCAAATAATGAAGCTTTCGCCTGATTCGGCTATTGTTAGTGTCGCCCTCAGTCGCCAAATGCTCGACCGTATTTCTGTAAAAGAATGGAACAAATTATCGGAATTGCAGCATACGCTTTATAAAGACAGTATCCGTAAAGTCTATAATATTTCTGACAGTTTAATAGTATTTATTACTGCAGGTAAAAAAGATTTTTATGAATTTAAAAAAGTTATGCCTACCATCAACAGATCAATTAATGTATTCAAACAAAATGGTGTTGATCCTTGGTATGCGCAAGCCATATTACTGATTGAAAGTCCTGGAAAAATGAATACCAAATCAACGGTAGGCGCCAATGGTCCTTTTCAATTAATGAAGCCGGTTGCACGTAACATGGGCTTAAAGGTAAATGGTAAAATTGATGAACGCACAGATATTGAAAAATCCGCCTATGGAGCATCCCGCCTTCTCAGCCGCATTTGTATTCCATACGTAAGAACAATGCTTGACAGCGCACATTTACATTATAATGAAACCGATTTATGGTTCCGGTTATTAGTTCTCCATGCCTATCACGCTGGAGCCGGAAATGTGGCTGGTGTTATACGCAAAATAAATCCTTGTGAAGGCGGAATCCAGCTTATACAAACAGTTTGGCAGACTACCTACGGAGGATTTAAAAATGCATCACAAAACTACTCTCAGTTAGCGTTGGCCGCATTTTGCAATTTCGACCAAATGGTAATGGAGCAGAAAGATTCTGTATTTTTAATTGACGGTGACCGGATGATGAACACTTACACCAGCGGCAAATGCGACAACAATGATAAGGGCCGCTATCTAGGAAATTGTATTTCGCAATATGAAGCGGATTTAGTTGAAGGAACTATTCCTTTTGATTATTTTATTTCCAAAACCAATATTATTGAACACGAATTAGCAGGATTAGCACCATCCCAATCTCCTAACGGTGATGAGCGTTATAACACTATAGGCTATAAATTACTGAAAGCAAAAAAAATGGAGGAAGCCTACAAAGTATTTAAATTGAATGAAACCAATTATCCTGATTCGTGGAGTGTATATCAGGGACTTGGAGAAACTTACCGTTTAATGGGCCAAAAAGATTTAGCTTTGCTTAATTACAAAAAATCACTGAAACTAAATCCTACAAACGCTGATAGTCTGCGTGCAATTACAATATTGGTTGGGAAATAATTCTCAACCGCATCTTCAATATTTTATCCGCGGTCAAAACTTTCTTGAAATTTGCTGGTTAATCATTTTTCAAATTCGGCAGCCCTGCCAATATTAAAAAAGGCTTTACAATAAATTCAACAATTCTTCTAAACTTTTAATTTCGCAAGTAATATCTTCATGGTGCTTATCTCCGCAGGGATTAAAATATACCTGGTGAAGTCCCGCATCGCGAGCCCCAACAATGTCTGCATCTAAACTATCGCCAATCATTAAACAATTTGCAGATTCGGCATTAACTAAATTCAAGGAATATTGAAATATACGAATATCAGGTTTTTTATAACCAGCGCGCTCCGAAGTTATTACCTGATCAAAGTACTGCTGGATACCGCAATTTTTTATTTTTATAAATTGAACTTCTTCAAATCCATTGGTAATGATATGAAGAGAATATTTTTTTGTTAAGTATTGTAAAACCTCAACTGCATGAGGAAACAGGCTGGTTTTCAAAGGCGAAAAAGCGATGTAGTCATTACCAATATTTTCTGTCAAATTTCTGTCAATAATATTATATTTGCCCAAAGCTTCATTAAAACGATTGTAACGCAATGCCGTTTTATCAATCAATCCTTTGCGGTATTCATCCCACATACGCTCATTAATATTAATATAAACAGAAATAAATTCATCAATGGAATCAACTCCTTTTTCAGATAGTTTATATTTATGCGCAAGCTCCGTAAGAGTTTGGTGCGAGTTGGTTTCGAAATCCCACAGGGTACGGTCTAAATCAAAAAAAATGTGCTCGTATAACATTAAATAACGGCTTGTATAAATAATACATAGAAACAGACCACAACAAAACAGAGCCGAACATGTAGACCAATATATTTTGTTTATTATTAAAATAACGAACTGCAATAAAACATCCTATAGGAATTGAAAGCAGCAGAGGAGTAAGGAATGCAATGCCTATCAACCCAAATCGCCTTTTTGCAATTACAATAATTTTATTTTTTCTGGTGAATTTTTTTGGTGGAGGCGTATTGGGGTGCTTATTTAGTTTATGGGTTTTCCTCTTTTTAAAATACGCAAGAAGTCCATCACTTGTATAAACAAAAAAGGAAACGCCAACAAACCCGCCGAAAGAGGTAACTGTTACTGCTTTAAAAAATGAAAACTCATAAAACAACGCTAGCGGAACCCCTCCTAATACAAATTTAACGGTACTCAGCAAAAAAACAGATACTATTTCCAACAATTGTTCCATCAAATTTTATTATTGAGATTGCTGCATTTAAATACGAAATCCGCCTGCACCTTTGAATATAGACATTGTATCGTTTCTCATATCTGAAATCTATTATAAAAACTACAGCTTTTTGCCGAAAGCCAAATCTCCAGCATCACCAAGACCGGGTACTATGTATGACTTTGCTGTCAATTCTTCATCAACAGCTCCGCACCAAATAGTAACATTTTCAGGGAAATTTTTCTTCGCATATTCAAGTCCTTCTGCGCTTGCAATTAAGGTTACAATGTGTGTATGCTTAGGTTTTCCGCGGAGAAGCAGTGCCTTATATGTCAGCACAATTGAAGAACCTGTTGCAAGCATAGGGTCACATAAAATTAACTCCTTATCACTAAGATCAGGGCTTGCAAGATATTCTAATTGAATATCAAAAGTTCCATTTTTATGATGCCTCCTGTAAGCAGAGATGAAAGCATTTTCGGCCCTGTCAAAATAATTTAACACCCCTTGATGCAAAGGCAGGCCTGCACGTAAAATGCTTGCAATAACGGGCTGGTCTTTTATCATAGGAACATTTGCGATACCCAAGGAGGTTATTATTTCACGTGTTTCATAATCCAATGTTTTACTGATTTCATAACTTATAATCTCCCCCAAACGCTCAATGTTTCGGCGAAAACGCATACTATCTTTCTGGATGTTTTCATCTCTGATTTCAGCTATAAACTCGTTAAAAATGGAGTTTTGATTTCCTATAATATGTACCATAAAAATTTGTTATCCTCTTCCCTTAATCCCATCTCCAGACGAGAGGGGGAGATTGGCGGGTTAATTATTATTATATTTCCTGACTTTATTCAGATATTTTTATTGCTTATTACTTATCCACTTTACAATACGTGATAAAGAATTTTTTTGCAGTTGTAAATATACACAATCTTTTGCTCCGAAATTTTTATAAAAACGGGCAACAGTTTCAACCGACGAGCCGCCAAAATCGAGCATATTATTGCTGGATGCATTTTTTTTAATAAAAGTGTCAAATAAAAAATGCATTGCTCCATTAGCCTTGCCATAGTCTGTTACACCGCTTTTTAAAAAGTCAAAACGATTATTATTTTTCATAAAAAAACCTGCCGCGCATATTTTATTATCTTTATCGTATACCGCGATAACTTCACCTTTTTTCTGTTTGATTAATTCATTCATTAAATCCAGCAAGATTTCATAATCCTTGGCTTTGAACACTTTTAACTCCTGCCCTTTTGTTGATTTAAAAAGATTTACAACAACTTCAGGGACATCATTAAACTTAATAGTAAATGAGGCTTTAACGGCCTTTTTAATACTGCGCTTAGCATTATCACTATAACCATTGTATAAAGTTTCGTATGGAAAACTTAAATTCAGGAGTTGAAATTTTCTTTCATTTTTTACATATCCGGATAAATCAAAATCATTTGTTTCATGCAGACAAAATTCATGGAATTTGTACTTTTTAGGAATGGCCTCCAAAAAAGATTCAGTCAATTTAGCTGTCAATATTGTTTTTGAAAACACACCAAAATAGCGTGTAAAAAAAGGCTGGATCAAATAGTTAATTTTATATTTTGATTTGGACGCAAGCGGAAATACAGCTTCATAATCATTTAAGACCAGTGCCTTCCAATTTTTGCAGACAACATCCAAATACCATGAATAAACATAAATACTGCTGTTGGAGCTTTTATCTATACAAGCATCCCACTTTTTCTTATCTATGTTTTTATTCTCAACGTATTTTATCATAAATCAAATTCTTCAAAAAGCGTATTAATTTAAAACCGAGTCCAAAAAAAAATATACATTCCTATTCGCTATAAATAAAGAAAATCAGTATAACTAGTATCTGTCCCTACAGTCGCTTAATTCAAAAAATATATAAAAATGCTTGCCGCAGATTTACAGATTAAAAGGGAAAACAATTTTACTAATCTGTGAATCTGCGGCTAATTTTGACTTAAAAGACAGACACTAACTATTCAGCTGCAGCGTATTTAACCATTTCTTCATAAATAGTTGCCCAGCCAAGCCATAACTTTTGATTGCTCAGGCTCTCGTTGTGCCAAAGACTAATAAACTGGCCATTTACAGCCTTCACCTCATCAATCAATGGTCTTATCTTATGCATTGCATCTTCCCTGTGAACGTTCATATTATACCGCAATGTGCCCTCCATCACAGCAAAGGGATGTATTTTTAATTTGGTTTCCAATTCCATGTCCAAATCATAAAAATTGAATGTGCTGCAGATGCTTGCCCTAAAGCCCACCTGCGATGCAAACCCCATTGTATAGTCATCGGTAATATCTAAATCAATTAAGTTGCGGTAAGTTTCTGGCAGAGTTAGTTTTAAAAAGTGCTGCCTGCTTTTTTTAACTTCGCGGTGCAAAACTTTTGATAAACGTTCTAATTCTTTTTTTAATTGTTCTTTGCTTTTATTTGAACCATAAGATGGATGAATGCCCACTTGTGCATAATCCCCAAGCATTTTAATCAATGTTTGAAATTTACGGCTTTCAATCGGCAGATTTTTATCGTTTACTCCATAATCACCGAGCAGAAAAAAATAAATGCTGTTCAATTTGTACTTTTTAATTAATTCGAGCTGCAGATCGTAAGTGTCGTAAGGGTCTTTTTGCAGACCAAGCAACACCTTAGTGCGTCCGATAATTTCGGACATATCAAAATTGGCTAAAGATTTCAAATACCCGCCGGCGCTTCGTAAAAAGCCTTTTTCGCGGTAAGCATAGGCATTGTCAATGTCAATAGTGGAAATGAATTCGTATTTATTTTCCGGCAAAATCATTGCTGGAAATCTTTTTTGAATCAATTCTTTGATCCAAAATATCCAAATATTTACAACAGGCTTTTGTAAAAAACCATTCTTATATGCAAGACTGTCTTCTGCTGTGAAACGGTCGTGCTCATCACGTATATGAGGTAAATATTCTTCGTAACGGCTTACTAAATAAAAACTTGCAGCAAAAACATCAAAGGGCAATGCAGATGCTTTGCCGGCGGCAAAAAAAACTTTATTATTATTATAATCGAAAATAGAAACAGCCTGTTCGCTGACTCCTGTTTCAAACAATAAATTACGTGAAATGAAAAATAATTCATCACCTAATTGATTATTCGTATAACTCAATTTAGGACCGCCGTATTTTTTGAATTTATCAGCATCAACTGTTAATTCATAGTTGATACCAAGCACATCTTTAAATATTAAATTAAAAATATACTTGTTTCGATTTGTTATTTTATGTGTGTATATAAGCAGCAGCGTAACCTCCCAGCCTCCCTAATGGGAGGAATTAAAATATTATTCTCGTTTTATTTTATATATGTCAATATTTCCCCGCAAATAAATTCAGCCGCTTTTCCATCTCCGAATAAATCAGGAAATTCCAATTTTTTTGCTGCTGAAAAATAATTATATGCTTCTGTTATTTTTGTTTCGTCAGCATCCGCAATTATAGCCGAACCGCATTTTACTAATTCTATCCATTCGGTTTCTGAACGCAGGATTATGCATGGTTTCTTAAAAAAAAACGCCTCTTTCTGCACACCTCCCGAATCAGTAATTATCATACTTGAGTTTCTTTCCAATGCAATCATTTCCAAAAATGAAACAGGCGTAACTATTTTTAAGTATTGGTTAGTTTGTA
Organism: uncultured Bacteroidota bacterium; assembly: GCA_903889605.1. GTDB lineage: Bacteria > Bacteroidota > Bacteroidia > 2-12-FULL-35-15 > 2-12-FULL-35-15 > 2-12-FULL-35-15. Next base: position 3,826 of record CAISYK010000434.1, on the reverse strand, counting down.
TAATCTTGTATAATTCCGCAGAAAGATTTTTCGACAGCAATTTTGCAGTACGCGGATGCAAAGGTAAAATTATTGTTATTTTATTTTCTGAGGAAATACTATTCAATGCACTAAAAATGGCATTCAACCGCAAAGGATAATCAGTATTGTTATTGCGGTGAATCGTCGCCAAAACAAATTTGCTTTGCTGCAAATTATTATCCTTCAATACAGTTGTTTTTTGTTCGGCATTGGTTGAGAAATAAATGCTGTTATCATACATAACATCTCCGCAGTGATAAATCTTAGGATTATCAAATGTGTAAGGGGGCCGATTGTTTTCCTTGAATCCCTCTTTCAGCAAATTATCATATCCCGATTTTGTCGGACAGAATAACAGTGCAGAAACATGGTCGCACATAATACGGTTAATTTCTTCGGGCATTGACTTATTGAAAGAGCGCAGCCCAGCTTCAATATGAATTACAGGAACATGGATTTTTGATGCCGCTATCGCCCCAGCCAACGTTGAGTTGGTATCACCGTACAATACAATACAGTTTGGTTTTTCCTTCAGCAGAATATCCTCAATTCCCTCAATCATTGAAGCCGTTTGTTTTCCGTGGCTTCCGGAGCCCGTATTTAAGTTGTAATCGGGATTCGGGATATCCAATTCATCAAAAAACACCTGCGACATATTCTCATCATAATGCTGCCCGGTATGAACAATTACTTCCTGAATTTTATGCTTAAATTTATTTTTAATTGCCCTGCTTAAAGCTGCCGCCTTAATAATCTGCGGACGGGCTCCTATGATGGTTAGTATTTTAATTTTCCGCTCATTGGTCATTGGGTATCAGTCATTGTGCATTGGACAATTGGCGCGTGTATTGAAATGCAGGATATAAACATTGTTCGTGATTTTGAAGAATATGAGTTGTTTTTATATCTTAACTCACATATGATATATATTTACTGATGGTAAAGATAAAATTTTATTTTTTGCATTTCAAAAATAAATTATGGAGGGAAGGAGGCTGATTTACTTATAAAAAAACAGGAATATTAATAGTTTCAACGCAGGAGGCCTTTGCAAAAAAACAGCTCAGGGAAATTTTGTTCTTTATTTTCAGTGGGTTTCTTTCAGCCGAATTTCCTGGTTCATTTCGTAAGATTCACCTTTATCTTCTGGAGAAAACTCTTCCGAATACGTTTGGAACCCCGTGTTTGTTACCGTAATGATATATGTTTTACCAGGACTAATAATAAACAAGTATTTCCCTGTTGACGAGTTGGGGCTGGAAGAAGCTATTATTTTGCCGGTTCCCTTTTCAGTAAGATTAATGCTTACAGTTTTATAATCGCCCTGCGACAGGTTTCGCTCTAAAATAATCACACCTTTTACCATAACACTTGCTGCATCCTGTGACTGATTAAGCTTTTCATATTGTTTTTTCAGGGTTTTCTGTGCAGTGGTGTCAGCGAATTCACTGTCAAGGAAAGATGAAATCTCATTGCGTAGTTCCTGAACTTTTGAAATGCTTGGCTTTGGAGTATCAAACATAGCTTCAACCTTTTTGAGAAGCTGCTCATAAATCAAACTATTAAGATCTTTCTTTAATACTGGTTCAGAAGGTTCTGCCTTTTGCTCTTTTAATTGCTTCTGTATTTTAGCGTCCAGCTCTTTTATTTGCTTGTCACTTTCACTTACCTGATCCTGCATATTATTAATAAGCTCCTCGTAATCTGCCTTTTCTGATGCCGCGATATTCTCTTCCGGCTTAATAACGGGCGCAGCCTGCGTTTTTTTATGTTCATTAAATTTGAAACTGATCATTATTTCCTGGCTCATTCCTGAGTATTTCCCGATATTTCCAATAATAAAATCGTAAGAATAGCCAATATATAATTGTTTATACAAACAGAAGCCAACATTTACAGCCACGGCATAATTGCTTTTATAGGCGGCTCCGATCCAGCATTTATCTTTCCAGTCCAAATTAATATTGCCGTCAAATTGAAATGGGGTATTCGGCACAAATCGAACCAAACCTTGAGGAGCTATTGAAATGCCTTTTTCTTTTACTACAAAAAACTTGTACTTTGCCGAGAGCATATAATGCCGGGACTGCGCATAAAATAAGCGAACATTATCGTTATCAACATAATTTATTTTATTACCTATAATTTGAGGAACGGCTGCTCCTATTTCTAAATCTTTCCAGATAAGAGCCGCTCCGGCATTTCCGTCAAATGAGGTTTTTCGCTGCACGTCGGCAAATAAAATCGGATCCGAAGTATTTTCTAATAAAGCTTTTGAGAAATCAAGTGTTTGATTAATAATACCGAAAGATAAACCAAACAATAATTTTGTATCGGCATTTATATTTAATCTGTACGCGTATGATAAGCTGCCTCCGGTCCTGTTGCTGATGCCTTTTCTATCACTTATCAAACTTAAGCCTGCATAAGCTTTTTGGTCAATTAAACTGCCGTCTAATGTAAAAACTGTAAGTTTTGGTGCACCTTTAAAACCAGTCCATTGAATACGGTTGATCAGCATAGCATTAACTGCATCATTATATCCTGTAAAGGCGGGGTTATAAACTGAAGGATTGAAAAAATAATGGCTGTACATGCTTATTTGCTGGGCATTTGAAGCCGCTGCAAATAGAACAATTGAAGCTGTTATTAATCCTTTTCTCATTTTAACTTTTATACAGCCATAGCTGCTTAACAAATATGAATATTACGTACAAACTAAAGCCGCGATAAGTATAATTACACATTGGTGAAGCATTTGGTCGGCCCCAAATACCATCCAATGAAATTTATTTTCAATGCTTTGCAGTTCGGGAAACCAAACACTCATCCTGCCTTTAAGCAAATCAATGGCAAAGTGAGTTGGTAATTGTATTGCGGCTGCAAGTAATGCCTTATCAAATCCATGTAAAAAGAATACGGCAACAAAGAATAAAAGAGCATGTACGCCTGCATGAATAAGTATTGGCAGCAATGGTTTGCCAAACCTTTTTGCATTCAGCATCCACGCAGTACTTAAATGTGTGAAATCAGCAGCCCAATGGCATAAGTTTAATACTAATAAGGTTGCTATCATTTATATTTCTGAAGTTTCAAACTTTAATTTTTTTCTGTTTAATTATGCATATTACGGTTTTCTAATTCTTATGGTGTTCCACTTTTCGCCTCACCCCTGCCCCTCTGCAAATGGAGAGGGGTGTCCGAAAGGACGGGGTGAGGTAAAAAGGTGCTGGCTTTACGCTTCAATCCCTAACGCACCATCAACAATCACAGAGTGCTATTCAGTCAATTTTAGAATCCACACGTTGCTGCCGCCTGCGGCATTAACTTCATTTACTTTATCGAAAGCCTCTTCTTTAGTGTCTAATTTGTGTGAAAAAACATAGTTGTTCTTTTTGGATTCAGAAAAAAGCCAGTCAGCATTTTTAAAGCCGCGTTTAACATAGGTTTTCACCTCTTCGGCTGCAAAATCGCGGTAGAAAAATATTCCAACCATAACATAAAAACCATTTTCAGGTGTAAGACCTTTACTGTCTTTAAAATCGTTTTTGCTGGTCACATATATTCCATCGCTGTCACGTATTCCCGGCTTGGTATCATCGGCGACGGCAGGTATTTGCGGCGACGGCTGCCTGTCAAGTTTTTCATTTAGTTCTTTAAGTTTATCCTGATTCTTTTTCAATTGAGCCTGGAGCTTATCAAGCCGTTTTTCATAATCAGGATTTTTAGGTGCTGGCTCTGCTGCTTTAGCAATAACGGCCGGTTCAGGTTTTTTGTTTCTGCCGAATTTAAAGTTGACCATTAT
>CAISYK010000433.1 GCA_903889605.1 uncultured Bacteroidota bacterium | reverse complement strand
ATGGGAAACTAATTCATTCATTTGGAATTGTATCTGCAGATTTAAAGAAAGAAGTAAAATACACACCGAATAATATTCCATATTCTTTTATACATGGCAAACCCGGAGAGCATATTTTGGCTGTTCGGTATTCAAATCTTAATTATCGTAAATACTTTGAAAAATATGATGTTGATAAGCCTGGTTTTAATCTCAGTTTGTCAAAACAAGATGATTCAGTATTGAAGTTTTTCAGCAGCAAAATTATTATTACTTCAGTTGTCACATTGCTTGGAATATTTTTTTTAACGCTAAGTTTTGTTCACTTATTGTTTTTCCTTTTTTACAGAAAACAGCGGACTAATTTCTACTATAGTGTTTTTGTAATGCTTTTGGCGGCTTTATTCATTATTCCGACAATAAGCTCTAATATATTTAACCCAGAGCTTTCGACAAAACTAAATTATTGCTTATGGTTTATTCTTCCAATATTTTTCTACGCTATGCTTTTGCTGCATTATTCTCTTTTTAAACGACCGTTCGAAAAATATTTCTGGTTCTCAACTTTAATTTTTACTGCAGTAATTATTTGCAGGATATTGGGAGATTTTGATTTAACGAAATATTTGCTTCTCAGTTTCATTTTTAGTACTGTTATCGCATCTTTCTTTATTGTAATAAAATCCATCCGAAGGAAAGAACACGGAGCATGGATAGTTGGAACAGGCTCTTTCTTATTTCTAATTTTTATAGGAATAATATTAGTTACAATTATTTTCTCCGGCGGGTTTCAAACTAAAAGTCTTTTTCCAGTACTGATGATTTTCCTTGCAATTGTAAGTATTCCAATATCCATGTCTATACATCTTGCAAGAGAATTCGCTCTAACAAATAAGAATCTTGAGAAAAAACTCATTGAAGTAGAATCACTTTCATTAAAAACCATTGAGCAGGAAAAAGAAAAACAAAAAATTCTGGAAACACAAAAAGAGACTTTAGAAATACAGGTTCAGGAAAGAACATTAGAAATTGTGGATCAGAAAAAAGTGATTGAAGAAAAAAATAAAGACATCACTGACAGTATCGATTATGCAAAAACTATTCAGGAGGCTATTCTTCCTTCAAAGGAACTTAAACACAAACTTTTCAATGATTCCTTTATTTTGTTTAAACCAAAGGATATTGTTAGTGGAGACTTTTATTGGTTTTCTGAAAAGGAAGGCAAAAGAATTATTGCTGCCTGCGACTGCACTGGGCACGGTGTTCCCGGAGCTTTGATGAGTATGATAGGAAATAATATTCTGAATCAGATTGTTAATGAAAAAGGAATAACTGCCCCTGATGAAATTTTGAATCATCTGCACAAAGAAATAAGAAAAACATTGAAGCAGGAAGAGCAGGATGAAACTAAAGATGGTATGGATATTTCTTTGGTCACATTTAACTCTGAAACAGAAATTGAATTTGCCGGAGCGCAAAGACCTTTGTGGATAGTTAGAAGAATTGATAATGGAGAATTGTCAATTGATAATTCTCAACTCAAAACACAAACAACTAACTCCTCTACTTTGATTGAAATTAAAGGCAATAAATTTGCAATCGGCGGCGTGCAATTGGAAATAGAAAGGACATTTACAAATCATGAAATTTCACTTTTAAAAGGCGACTCTGTTTACATTTTCTCAGATGGTTTTGCTGATCAATTCAGCGACATTGATAATAAATTAATGACATCAAGATTCAAGGAACTTCTTATAAGCATAAATCAAAAATCAATGCAGGAACAAGAAATATTTCTTGATGATTTCATAGAAAAATGGCAGGGTAAACGTGAACAAATTGATGATATACTGGTGATTGGGATAAGAATTTAAATCACTAATTATTAAATTTTGGTAATACGGATTATAAAATATAATATTTTAATAATGAAAAACTTTCTCATCATTTTTTATTTTGTATCTGGTGTAATTTCGGCACAAAACGATTCAATATTCCGAATTGATTCCTTTCCGGTTGTTTTTGAAAATAGTCATATAACTCATTTTTTGCAGCTAACAAAATTATGGAAATATCAAAGAGGTGATGATATTAAATGGTCGAATCCAGGATATGATGACAGATCTTGGACATTTGTTTCACCTGAATTAGACTTAGATTCGCTTCCCCAAAAAACTTTTGTTAATATTGGTTGGTTTAGGATTCATCTTGAAATAGATACTTCATTAGTTGACAAAACGTTCGGATTAATAATTACCCAGCAAGGCGCTTCGGAAATATATTTGGATGGAAAACTTATTCACTCTTTCGGAAAAATTGATTTGAAAAACGTTTTAAATGAAGAACGTTTCGATCCCAAAGATATCCCATTTGACATCCGATTTGAAAAAACAAAAAAACATATTTTAGCTGTAAGGTATGCTAATTCAACAGCTGAAACTTATTTTCAAAACAAAATAAACAGCAAGGCAGGCTTTAGAATAAAAATCGGCCCCCTTCGTGAAAATATATTATCCAAATACATTAAATCAAATATCTATACGAGTATTTTTATTTTCTATTTTACTTTTTTTATTGCCCTGAGTTTTTTGCATCTAATGTTTTATGTTTTTTACAGGGAAAACAAATCAAATCTTTACTATAGTATTTTTGCAGGTGCATTCGGCACAAGTTTTATTTTTATTGCAATTCAGAATGCTTTTTTAATCCCCGATGTTGTTTCATATACATATAGAATACAGCCCTTCCTTTTTGATATATATATTCCAGCATTGCTGGCTATGCTGTATACTATTTTTACTAATAAACTTCCAAAAGTTTTCTGGCTTTGGATTATACTTTTCACAGCTGAATTTGTTTTAAAAATATTCAACATCGAAAATAACTATTGTGGAATACTATTAAATATTATTTTCGCAATTGAATCTATGCGTATCATAATAACAGCAATTATAAAAAAACGCGAAGGGGCATGGATTATAGGTATAGGCATAATTAGTACATTAATTTTTTTTATTTTAT
>CAISYK010000432.1 GCA_903889605.1 uncultured Bacteroidota bacterium | reverse complement strand
ACTCCGCTCGAAATGAGTACGTGCGATGTCAGTTCGAGCGGAGTCGACAACTTCGCGAAGGGATTGATTTAGAAACATAACCTTAACTAAACGACATTAATACAAACAATATAAATAAGACCCGCGACTTTAAGGCCATGGCAATTTTATTCATAAAAAAGTTATAGAATCAAATTTATTCAATGAATGCGATAACGCTTAACAATATTACCAAAACATATAACAAGGGTTCTGTTCTTGCGGTAGACGATGTTTCATTTTCTGTAGAAAAGGGCGAAATTTTCGGCCTGATCGGACCTGATGGGGCGGGTAAAAGCACAATATTCAGGCTGCTTACTACTTTACTTCTTCCGGACAAAGGCAGTGCTTCTGTGGGAGGGTATGATATAATTAAAGATTTCAGAACAATCCGCGGTATTGTCGGCTATATGCCTGGCAGGTTCTCTTTATATCAGGATTTAACCGTCCAAGAAAATTTGAACTTCTTTGCAACAGTATTTAATACAACTATTGAAGAGAATTACGATTTGATAAAAGATATTTATATACAGATTGAACCATTTAAAGACCGCCGGGTAGGCAAGCTGTCTGGAGGTATGAAGCAGAAACTTGCTTTGTGCTGCGCTCTTATCCATAAGCCTGAAGTGCTTTTCCTTGATGAACCGACAACGGGTGTTGACGTCGTTTCACGCAAAGAATTTTGGGAGATGCTGCAGAGGCTGAAACTGCAGGGAATCACTATATTGGTTTCTACTTCTTACATGGATGAAGCCACCCGCTGCGACCGCATTGGCCTGATAATAGGAGGTAAAATATTATCTATAAATACTCCTGATGATACTATTAAAGCTTATCCAGAGAAACTCTATGCTGTTAAGTCTGCAAAAATGTACGAACTCCTGCATGACCTTCGGAACTTTGATGGTACAATCAGCTGCTATACATTCGGTGCGAATCTCCATCTGTCAATAAAGTGCAGTGAGCAGCAGGTTCTGGATTATTTAAAAGAAAAAGGACATGATAAAGTTGAATTTATGCAGATCACACCTAAAGTAGAAGATTGTTTTATAAGATTATTAAAAGAACAGGATGAACGAAACAGTAATAAAGACAAATAAACTCACCAAACGTTTTGGCGCATTTGTGGCTGTGGATGGAATTTCATTCGAAGTCAGCAAAGGTGAAATCTTTGGCTTCCTTGGCGCCAATGGTGCCGGTAAAACTACAGCTATGCGCATGCTGTGCGGACTTTCAATACCTACATCAGGTGAGGCACAGGTTGCTGGATTTGACGTTTTCCGCGAACCCGAAGAAATAAAAAAAAATATCGGCTATATGAGCCAAAAGTTTTCACTGTACGAAGACCTTACTGTTAAAGAGAATATAGAATTTTATGGGGGGATATACGGGTTAACCAATAAACAAATTAAAGATAAAAGCGATGAGCTTATTACGAAATTAGGCTTGCAAAATGAAGCAAAAAAATTAGTAGGCTCTTTACCATTAGGCTGGAAACAGAAGCTTTCTTTTTCCGTTGCTATTGTACATCAGCCCAGAATTGTTTTTCTTGATGAACCTACAGGAGGGGTTGATCCAAGCATGCGCCGGCAGTTTTGGGACCTTATTTATGATGCAGCCAATCAGGGCATTACCATTTTTGTTACAACGCACTACCTGGATGAAGCTGAGTACTGCAATCGAGTATCAATAATGGTGGATGGAAGAATTGAAGCGTTGGATTCTCCCGAAGGATTAAAGAAATCATTTGGAGTTGAAACCATGGATGAAGTATTTTATAAACTTGCTGGACAGGCAAAACGTACCGCAGATTAACAGATTGGAATAATGAAGAAATTTTTCTCATTCGTAAAAAAAGAATTCTATCATGTTTTCAGAGACTGGAAGACTCTGATCATGCTGTTCGGTATGCCTGTTATGCAGATAGCCCTTTTTGGATTTGCTCTTACCAACGAAATTAAAAACGCCAACATTGTGGTGGTGGATAATGCTAAAGATTTGGCATCACAGCAAATTATTAATAAAATTGAAGGCAGTAAATTTTTTAAAGTAAGGAAAACATTAATGTCTCCTTCTCAAATAGACGCGGCATTTAAAGAAGGAGGAATAAAGCTGGCTGTGGTTTTTCCCGCAAATTTTAATGCTGACCTGCTGCATTTGAATAAGACATCACTGCAGGTAATTGCCGATGCATCGGACCCTAATACCGCAATGACACTTACCAATTATATTTCCTCAATTGTAAATGATTACCAGGGACAATTATCAAAAAATATTTCTATTCCTTACAGAATACAGCCCGAAGTGAGAATGCATTACAACCCCGACTTAAGAGGGGCGCCGAATTTTGTTCCAGGTGTAATGGCAATGGTTTTGCTGCTGGTATGCGTCATGATGACATCTGTTTCCATTGTTAGGGAAAAAGAATTAGGAACCATGGAAGTTCTGTTGGTTTCCCCAGTTAAACCATTAATGATAATTGTCGCGAAAGCAATACCATACCTTGCTTTGTCGCTGATAAATTTAAGCGCCATACTCCTGCTGAGTGTTTACGCGCTGGATTTGCCGATAAAAGGAAGCATCCTCCTTCTGTTTGCTGAAAGTACTTTATTAATAATAACCGCACTTTCTCTTGGGCTTTTGGTTTCCACTATAACTTCATCGCAGCAGTCAGCAATGTTTGTTTCTATGTTAGGCATGATGCTGCCCACCTTGTTGTTAAGCGGTTATATGTTCCCTATCGAAAATATGCCTGCGGCTTTGCAGGTCATCTCAAACATAGTTCCGGCAAGATGGTATTATATTATTGTAAAATCTGTTATGCTCAAAGGCCTGGGGTTTTCAGCAATATGGAAGGAAACGCTTATTCTCGCTGGCATGTCTGTCTTTTTTACTCTGCTTAGTCTCCGAAAATTTAAAATACGTCTGGAATAATGAGAGCACTAAAATATATACTGCAGAAAGAATTCAGGCAGCTTTTCCGCGACAAAGGTTTTGTTGGACGGTTGTTTATCGCTCCAGCCATTCAGCTTATGCTGCTGCCCTTAGCAGCAAACTATACTATTAAGAATATAAATATAGCCATTGTTGATCACGATCATTCCGTAGAGTCAAAAAAACTTTCCGATAAAATAGTTTCTTCCGGCTACTTTAAGCTTGCCGGATATACTGATTTTATTTCCAAGGCAAATGCTATGATCGAGAATGATAAAGCTGATATTGTACTTGAAATACCGGCAAAATTTGAAAAAGATCTTATCCGCGAAGGGAATCAAAAAATTGCAATTGAAGTAAACGCTATAAATGGCGTAAAAGCCAGTGTCGGATTTGCCTATCTGAATGGGATAATAAGTGATTATAACAATGCAGTCCGCATGGAATGGGTGGAACCATACCGCACAAATCCTTTACCGACTATCGATGTTATATCTTCTTTTTGGTATAACCCGGCGCTGACCTATTATATTTTCATGGTTCCGGGTATTTTGGTAATGCTTGTTACTACCATTGCAGGATTATCCGCCGCATTCAATATTGTAAAAGAAAAAGAGATAGGCACTATAGAACAGATAAATGTTACGCCAATCAAAAAACATCATTTTATCCTGGGCAAACTCATTCCTTTTCTTTTCATAGGTCTGGCTGTTTTCAGCATCGGCTTATTGATTGCCTGGGTTGTATACGGCATAGTACCTCTTGGGCATTTAGTGCTGCTGTTTCTTTTTCTGGAGGTATTCCTTTTCGCGATACTCGGTTTCGGGCTGCTGGTATCCACGTATAGTGAAACCCAACAGCAGGCAAATTCTATCATGTTCCTATTTATGATGGTGTTTAATTTGATGAGCGGACTTTATACTCCTATCGACAGCATGCCCGGCTGGGCCCAATTTATCGCCGGCCTATTTCCAATAAAATATTTTATTGAGGTGATGCGCATGATTGTTATTAAGGGAAGCGGATTTCATGACATTCTTCCTCACATATATTCTGTTTTGTTAATAGGCGTTGTACTTAATACATGGGCAGTATTAAATTATCGGAAAACGACATAAAAAAATACACCTAATGTCATTCCGACCGAAGCGAGGAATCTTGTTTGTTGCTGCATATTTAATTTAATAATATAAAATTTCATTTGGACGTTCCCCTTTCTTAAAAAAGAAAGGGGCGGGCTTTCCGCTTCAATCTTTTTGTTCGT
>CAISYK010000431.1 GCA_903889605.1 uncultured Bacteroidota bacterium | reverse complement strand
TTTATCAATTGAATTTATATTTGGCTGATAAATAGTTTTGTATGCGTAATATCCTCCTATCACTCCTCCAACAAGCATAATAAATATAAATGCGTTAATAACTTTTTTAAAAAATGACTTTTTCTTTTTTGCCATAAATATTAATTCGTATTTGTTTTTAATTAGTTTTTTTGAATTGACTTTTTTAAAAATTATATCATAAGAAATTCAGTTATAAAATAATTATTTGATTCCTTTCAACTGCTCCAAAACTTGTTTTGCTTGCTTATTATTAGGGTTTTTCCTTAATATTTCATTTAAGTGATTTTTAGCTTCTTTATAATTCTTTTTATAAATATATAAGCCTGCAATATTCATCAGCAAAGGTTCATAATCAGGATCAAGATTTAATGCACTATTGTAAAACGCTTCAGCTTCTGAAATATTTCCTGTTAATATATTTGCATATCCTAAATTATTGAGTGCCTGTATAAATTTAGGATTTTCTTTTAATATTTCCGAAAAAATAACCTTTGCCTCTTCCACTTTATTTTGTGCCATTAATGAGGAGCCCAATTTGTTTTTAAATTCAGGATTATATGGAGCTAAATTATTTGCTTTTTTATAAAATGTATACGCATCCGTCAAATCTCCTGTGTTGTAATATGCATCGCCGATTCGATATAGTGTCCAGGCGTTTGCGTTATCCCACGATTTTTTTGTAAGGACTGTGTCAAATAATTTCTCTTTCCCTATTTGATTTACATATATTAAAATTTTGGCAAAATCTTGTTTGATGAAATATAAATGAACCAATGCTTCAAAATTTTGTTTAACATCATTTAACGTTTTATCTTCCAAATATTTTTTTGCAGAATCGAGATACGCCGGATTATAATCGAACTTATCATATTGCTGAATATATGCCTGTGCTTTTACCGCATCACTTGGTGTTTTTTCATTTACTGCGTATAGACCAATAAACTGTTTCGGTTTTTCCGATTCATTTTTTTTGACAGGCTTCCGTATGTAATGATCGTGAACAGTAACATGCGGAATATCTATAGCTCCCGATTTTGGCATGTGGCATCCAACACAGTTGTCCTCAGATTTTATTCTTGTTTCATGTTTCTCAGTACATGAAGTTTGATTAATTCCTTCATGACATTTTTTGCATGCATTATTGAATACTTCCTTGCCAGTTGATTTTACGCTTACATGCGGATTATGACAGGTAACGCATGTTAAAGAATTCTTATACGGGCGCAAGGAACTGGAATCATTTTCAGGTTTAAAACTTTTAATAAAACATTTGCTTTGTTTTAATCTGTCTGCGTGAGATGCCATAATAAATTTGTCATCAGCATTTTTGTATCTGGGAAGGAATGTTGTCATATAATCCGATAATTTAAGGCCCGGTTTGAAATCGAAAAATGATTTCCCTTCTTTAAGTACTGTATTTCCTTGTAAATGACATCTCTGACAAACATCAAACTGCAGATCAATCGGTAATTTGCCAGGATTAACAATTGAATAGTCAATGTATTTTGATGTATCCGTTTTTGTTCCCGATGAGCGCTGCTGAATATGAATACTGCCAGGACCATGGCATCGCTCACAGTTAAGGCCTTCTGGTAATTCATTAAATTTATTTTCTGAGCCCTGAACAAAATCTGGAAATGAATTATGACAGCTCATACATTCTAAACCAATCTTACGTGAAAAGCGAGTATTGAAGCCATTTTCAAAACCAGGAGGAAAATCCCACTGCCCTTTTTGTGTATAAAATGTCATAGGCATTTGATACAAATATCCGTTTGTACTATATAAGTGTGAATTGGTATGCTGTCCGGAACCTACAATATAATCAACCTTTTCGGTGCGTTTGAAAATTGTGTCTTTGCCTTTCAGACGATACTCCATAATTTTCATGCTGTCTCCATCCCAAAAAGGATGATAATAGAAATCTAAATACTTATCATAAATAACGGCATGTTTATCAAACTTTGCTGAACTTTTTTGTTTACCCGCGCGATCAAAGCTTTTACCCATTCCTGTTTGTAAGAAAGAATCATAAATTGCCTGATGACAAAGTTTGCATTGGACCATTCCCACATAACGGGCAGTATCACTGTGATTTAGATATAAGTCAGGATTTTTATTACTTGAATTTTGAGATTTATTTTTGGAATTACTACAGGATGCAATCAGCAGTACAACAGCTGAAAAGAATAAAATAGTAATTATTTTTCGAAGGGGGAATTTCATAAAAGCATCTCAGTTATTTTGAGAATTTTAGGAGATTTGATAATTTGAAAATAAACTTATGAATTTTCAATTCAGCACTTTTTCAATTTAGATTAATATTTTCTTATCAGCTGCATGAACAATTCATCTTTAAAATCATTACCGACGCGGTTCCATTCTTTTTTTATACCTGTAATCTGAAAACCATGCCTTTGAAACAGTAAAACACTCGAATCATTATCGATTGTTATATTGCAGAATAATTGATGTAAATTTAAAGAAAGAAAGCAATATTCAATAAGTATTTCCAATGCTTCAGCCGCATAACCTTTCTTTCTGTCACTTTTTT
>CAISYK010000430.1 GCA_903889605.1 uncultured Bacteroidota bacterium | reverse complement strand
ATTGAAAATTTTCAATAACACGGTATAAGAAAAATTTATTAACTAAATAGAAGACTAAAATAAATACTGCCAGATTTGCTACAGCAGGATGTTCCGAAAGATGAAGCAGTATACTTATTACAAGAAATATAATACTTGTAATACTAGTCCCGCGCGTCCATTTTGCATTTTTATTTTCACCACTATGCGGTTTCATAAAATCAACCGCAAAAACAGGGTTAATAACGTATGCCACCAATAATGAGGCTAACAAAGTAATAATTAATGTTACCGGCAGATAAAACATAAACTTTCCGATAATACCATCCCAAAACAATAATGGAATAAAAGGAGCCAGTGTTGTAAGTGTTCCGCTTAAAACGGGCATAAAAACTTCGCCTGTTGCCATTTTAGCTGCTACTTTAATATCACGCTTACCGTTTTCAAAAAGCCGGTGGGTATTTTCAATAACTACAATGGCATCATCAACCACTATGCCTAATGCGAGTAAAAATGCGAAAAGCACAATCATATTCATAGTGTAATTGAAACCAAAAATTCCGCCCAGCGAAGGCATTACAAGAAAAGCAATAAACATTGAAAGGGGAACAGAAGAGGCAACAAATATGGCATTGGTAACACCCATAAAAAACATCAGAATTAGGGTTACCAAAACAAATCCGATAATGATTGTATTAATTAAGTCATGCAGAATGCTTCGTGTTTTCTCAGATTGATCACCGGTTATTGTAACTATAAGTTCTTTAGGAAGGTCTTTTGCCTCCTGCATTTTTTTTATCGTTTCATTAATTTTGTCAGATGCCTGAATCAAATTTTCACCTGCACGTTTTACGATATTAAGGGTAATTACATTTTTCCCGCGGAGCCTTGCATAACTTTCCTGCTCCTTGTTTCCATCAGTTACTTCAGCAATATCTTTTAAATATAATTTTGCTCCCGTAGGGCCATTGATTATAAGATTTTTTATTTCTTCAACTGATTTGAATTCTGCCTGCACAGTGAGGTTTCGTTTCATTCCATCCATAGGAACTAAACCTCCTGAAATATTCATATTTTCAGATTTTACAGCACGTTCGATATCACCCAAAGAAAGGGTTGCCGCCTGCATTTTATACATATCAACATTAATTTGAATCTCACGTTCCAGTTCACCAACCATAACCGCTTTGGAAATTTCTTTCATCGATTCAATTTTATCTTTCAAAAGATCGGCATACTTTTTCAACTTATTTAAATCCATGTCTCCTGCAAGATTTACATACATTATCGGCATATCCGAAAGGGAAACCTCCATCACATTAGGCTGGCGTGTTAAATCTTTTGGGAGGTCGGAAGCAGCTTTATCTACAGCGTCTTTTACTTTTTGTTTCGCATCCGGAATATTTACATTGGTATTAAATTCAACTGTTATAACAGATACATCCTGTAAAGAAGTAGAGTTCAGTTTTTTTACTCCAGAAATTGATTTTAATTGTTTTTCGATTGGCTTGGTAACAAGGTTTTCGATATTGGTTGGGGAATTGCCTACATATACGGTATTAATATAAATAGTTGGGATTATAATATCCGGGAAGCTTTCTTTAGGGATGCTGTTATAGGCTGATATACCCGTTACAGCAATAATTATAGTAAGTACGTAAACACTGATTTTATTATCAATAGCCCAGCTTGAAAGTTTAAATTCTTTGAATTTCATATTTATATTTTTTTACCGCTAAGGCGCATAGCCGCAAAGCAGATATTTTAATTTTTGTTATTCCAGGTATTCAGTGCCGTCAGAGGTAAATTTTATTTTTTATATACAATTGCATCGCCTTCATTAACCACATCATAACCTGCAGTTATCAGCAAATCGCCCTCCTTCAAACCGCTTGTGATCTCAGCTATGCCGTGGTATTGCTTACCTAATGCAACAATGCGTCTTTTCGCAGTATTACCTTCAGCAACATAAACAAACGATGCATTGTTTTCATCTTTTTGTATTGCTTTTACCGGAACAACTATGACAGGCTGGGGTGATTGATAATCATTAATATTCAATTTCGCTACCATATTCGGGTGGAATTCTTTTTTATCATCCAGCAATACTTCAACACTAAAAGAGCGGGAAGTGCTGCTAATTGAACGCGATACAAAATTCACTTTTGCAATTACAGAATCATTTGCATCAGGAAAACGAACAATAACTTCGGCCCCCTTTTTAATTTTTGATGCATAGCTTTCTGCCACATCAGCTTTAACTTTTAAATTAGAAAAATTAATTACCCTAATAGCCTGCATCCCGGGAGCCGCCAGCTGTCCTAATTTAATATCTACAGCATCAACCGTTCCGCTTATTGGTGAAATAATTTTAGTCATATTTAACTGCTGAAGCAGGCCTGCCATTTTTTTCTCCATGCTCTCTTTGTTTGTTTTACACTGAAGATATTGAACTTCTGTTCCAATTTTCTGCTCCCAAAGGTTTTTTTGTTTTTCACAAATTTGATTAGTCAAATCGGCGTTTACCTGCAAATCGGCGATACTTTGATTTATAACCCGCGCATCGGTTTCGGCAAGCACATCGCCTTTACTTACCTGATCCCCGACCTTCACATTAATTTTTGTGATTGTGCCGGGCATTTCAGTGCTTACAGCAATGTTTTCTTCGGCATCTACACGGCCCTGTACATCAATATAATTTTTGAAAATTTCAGGTTTTAAAGAAACTGCCGATACGGTAACCCCGCTCCCTGTAGAATCTTTCTTTTCATTCAGCAATGCTTCCAATGCTGTTATCTTCGATTTCAGATCAGACTCCTGTTTCTTTAGGTTTTCGAGTTCTGTTTTTTTATCCGTTCCCGAATGGCAAGCTATCATTATTAATGCGAGACTTGATACTAAAAGTTTTTTTTTCATAATTATTTTGCTGCTGTTTTTATTTCTCGCAGAGGAGCGCTGAGTTTTTCGCTGAGTTCCGCTGAGGTATATATTATTTTACATTGTCTTTTTTATAAGAATCTGCGAAACTCCGCATTTAATCTGCGCGGCTCTGCGAGACCAATTTCTCAACATCTCAGAGCCTTTGCGGTAATATTTCTATTTTAAATTACCATTTGCCTTATCAAAATCTATTTTTGCAACTAATGCATCAAACAAGGCATTAAAATAGTTTGTCTGCGATTCTTTTAAAGTTGTTTCGGCGGTTATCATTTCTAAATTTGAACCAACGCCCTGTTCATATTTTAGTTTAGATAAACGATAAACTTCTTCTGCAAGCGTAATATTTTTCTTTTGATTTTCAAGAGATTCAGATGCATTCTGCAGCATGGTCAAAGAAGATGTCAGTTCCAAATCAATAGATTTTTTAATAAATTCAATATTGTTTTCTGCTTTCTGCATCGAAAGTTTTGCCTGCTGGTTTTTTGCATTGCGCTGTAATCCAGTAAAAATCGGCATTGTCACCTTTGCTCCCACCAGTGTTGTCGGATACCATTTATACTCAGAACCAGGATTAAAAATTGTAAAACTGTTTCGCTGAGCGGCACCGCTCATACCAGCATAAGCAAAGGCGTTTGGCAAGTAAGCAAAACGAGTGCGTTTTACATCGAGAGCTGCAAGTTTATATTGAGTTTCAAACAAATCATATTCTACGCGTTTTGAATAATCAAATTTTTCGCCTGTTACATTCTTGCTGATATCCAGTTTAATATCAGCTAATTTATCAGTCAATGTAAGTACTGCATTTATATCCATACCCATTTGATATTTCAATAAATATGATCCGAGCTTCAGTAGGCGCTGTACTTTTTCCTGTTCAACCAATAAATTATTATATGTGACAGTTAATCGGTCTAAATCAATTTTTTCTACAAAACCATTATCATTTAATACTTTAGTATCGTCCATTGCTTTTTTAATGCGCGCAATATTTGCATCCATTAATTTTATTCTTTCTTCATTTATCAAAACCGTATAGTACGCTTTACTAACCGTGGCCGCTATTTCAATTTTGGTTCGCTGTATAGCTTTTGATGAAAGTTCAACATATACTTTTGATGCTTTTAACCCTAAAAAATAGTCCCCGCTGAATATGAGCTGGCTTGCGTCTAAACCGGCTGAAGCTTGGTATTTTGTTCCAAACTTCACGGCTGCGAATGATCCGGGAGGTCCTCCGAAAATTTCTGCTGGGATTAATGAAGTCGGAATTTCCAGAAAATCTTTCAAGTCAAAACTGGAGTTGATTTGCGGAAGCCCCAATCCCATGATTTCGTTTACTTTTTTTTCTGCAATTTCTTCATCAACCACTGCATTTTTTATATCATGCTGATTTTGTAATGCAAAGTCGATTGACTGCTGAATAGAAAAAGAGTAGCTTAAACTATCTTTTGCCTGTGCAAAAGAGCCTAATGATAATACTCCTAATCCAATTATTAATAATGATTTTTTCATACTTTATGTTTGGCCCCTCCAACCTCCAATAAGCGGAGGTTTTGCAGAACGTATTTGTAAATTTTTTATTAAAAGCGCCTCCTCCCATTTGGGGAGGCTGGGAGGGGCTATCTACTCCTCTTCTGTCACTTTTTTATGTTTATTAATTAATTTATGTCCCTTTAGTGTACAAATTCCATGTAAAAAATGGTCGAGCAAGGCAAGCTGCACATCTACTATTTTAAACTTGTCGGGCGGGAAGGCCTGAGCATTAAAGCCCATTTCCACCTCTTCCATCCTCAGCCTTGCAACAATTTTTGTATTGATATCCGAACGTACTAAACCTTGTTTTATTCCGCGTTTGACCGAATCTTCAACCATACGTTCAATACAATCTTCTTTAAACTGTATAAATAATTTCCATGAATTGGGGTGGTATTTCTGCAGATCATAAAACAAATTTGGATTCATTTTCGAAAACATAGTTCCTATGTGTTTCATCATCTCAAAAACCTCTTCTATTACATTTGCGGATTGTTCTGCAGTTTGCTGAAACTCACATTCATTTTTTTTCATATTCTGAATCATGAGAGTTTCAACCACTTCGTTTTTGTCGGAATAGAATTGGTAAATGGTTTTTTTGGATATGCCGAGATGCTTGGCAATGTCATCCATTGTTATGCTTTTGATGCCATACTTAAAAAAGAGCTCTTCGGCACCTTTTAATATTCTATCTTTTGGTTTCAAGTTTATCCTTTTATAATCCGCCACAAAACTATGGAAACATTTTTCATTTTCAAAGTTTCCGAGAGGTGATTTTGAAGTTTTTTTTATAACAAACCGCAAGCTGCTGTATATAAATACTATACAATGCGAAAAACTTTTTGAATTAGGAAAAACGGTAAATAATTCAATTTCGCTTAGCTATGGAACAAAATTTAAATGCCGCCTGGTTTTCGACAATCACTGACTGATCAACTCTGGTTATAACATACAGACTTCCAAACTTGTATACGATGCTTTCTGACTTTATTAATCGCGAACTTATTGAAATTGGTAAATAATTATTAAATTTGGAATAAACATTCATATTTTTTTATTTCTTTGATGCACTCATTATATTCCAAATGAAAAAAAGCAGATTAATTTTATTCTCTCTATTGGCTTTGTTTGCTGATAAATCTTTTTCCCAGCCTTTTGTTGATGTTGTAAGCTTTAATTGTCAGACATTTTCATCTACTTATAAAGACAATCCAAAATTGGGAAATAAAACCGATGATTATTTTCTCAACTTTTTTTTACCGAAGGAATTTAAAAACGGAAACCTTTTGCTGATCAAGCTTAACAGCGAAATGCTTAATTCCAGCATTTCTTCAGATTTTTCAAACACAGCAAAATTATATAATGTCTGCATCCCTATTGGTTTTCAGTTTTTGTCGGAAAATAAAAAATGGAAAACATTAGTAATCGGCATTCCTAAAATAGCATCAGACTTAAAAGAGGCTGTAAATAAATATGATTTTCAATACGGAGGAATATTTTTAGAAAACTATGTGCATAGTGAAAAATTAAAGATAAAGGCCGGCTTATATTACAACAAAGAAGCTTTCGGCAATTTTTTTATGCCTCTTGTTGGTATAGACTGGAAGGCATCTGAAAGGTTAAGCTTTTACGGCGTCATGCCGTCAAATTACAAAGCGGAATACGCTTTTGTAAAAAATAAATTATATGCAGGTTTAAATTTTAAATCTTTAACACGATCATTCCGTTTATCAAAAACGCAAAACTTTGATTACGTTCGATATAACGAAATGCAGCTGAAATTGTTTGTAGATTGTTTTGCGTATAAAAAAATATTAATATTTGGAGAAATAGGTTATTCGATAGGCAAAAACCCTTGGCAGTATACATGCAGCACAAACGATGAAACCCTTCGCAACCTTGTTTATACTCCTCTGAAAAGCTGCCCGGTTTTTAATATTGGTATTGCTTACCGTATCCGTATGGATTTGGAGCCGCAGCAGTGAAAAGTGATTAAACATCAAACGCCAATATTTCACTGGATGAAGAGAGTAAAGACTCAAACTGTTCGTGTTTATGAATATCTCCTGAAATTTTAAAAGTATAGCGAAGCCTGTCTTCAACCTTACTCAAATTAACCTGTTTAGATTTCAAATTACATTCTTTTATAAATTTTCTTATTAGTATGCAGGATTCATTTTGATTTTTTACACTTATTTTATAATATTTTTCAGCATTTCTGTTATCAATAATTGTTTGTATCTGTGAAAAGCCGATTAAAATTATTAGGATAGCAATGAGCGTAATAAAAGCAAAAGTATATGCACCTGCACCAATAGCCATTCCAATGGCCGCGCTGATCCAGATTGTTGCAGCTGTGGTTAAACCAGAAACGTTTGACCCGTCTTTAAAAATCGCTCCAGCCCCTAAAAAACCAACACCAACTACAATATTTCCTACAACGTGAAAATCGGTCCCGCCAGCTATTGTCTCAGATAACATGGTATATAAAGTGGCTCCGATTGTAATCAGCGTGATAGTTCTAAAGCCTGCATTTTTACTTTTATATTCTCTTTCTGCACCAATTATAGAACCTACAATCATTGAAGCGGCAATCTTTATAATATCGTCACTCATAAAATTTTGAAAAACCATGTTATTGTTTTTAATTAAATATAAATATAAGTGTGATTTGAGCCAATAAATATAAGTTGATTTATTTTAATATTTAAATTTTATTATTCTGCATCACTATAAATAGAGTCTATCCATACAGTCGGCATTAATATCAGCACGTCATTGCGAAGGAGGCACGACTGAAGCAATCTCATTCGCGTATATGAGATTGCTTCGGGTGAAAAACCCTCGCAATGACGATACGTTTCAGAGTTTTTTATTAATTATACGATAATGAATTATAATTTTAATATACATGAATCTACAACAAGTATTTTTTGTTTTTTTGAATTTCCTGACTATACGGACAGACACTAAATAGTGTTCTTTTTCTGCTCCATTATATTGTTTGAAATGAAAGTAAAATACTATCTTAATGAACAGAGTTCACTCAAAAATTAAATTCAATTAATAATATCTCTTAATATTTACACTTCTTTTCAAGCTCCGCGCCAGCCGTCTACAGATTTCTGCATTTTATCTACGACTTTTAACATTTTATCTTGACTTTATTTGTATTGACCAATAAAATAATCTAATTTTGCCAAAGATTAAAAAGAAGCAGTACGAAAAATATTACAAATTTGTAATATTTGCAAAATAACTGATTTTATTATGGATTCGAAGCAGCTTAAGATTTTATTGGCAGATGATGATTTAGATGACTGCATTCTTTTCAGGGAAGCATTAGAAGAGTTTAAGTTATCCGTACGTTTTACAATTGTAAACGATGGTGACCAGCTAATGAAACATCTCGAAAAGAATATAATACTTCCTAATGTTCTTTTTCTTGATCTGAATATGCCCTGCAAAACTGGGTTTGAGTGCCTTACAGAAATAAAACGCACAGAAAGATTAAAATCAATTCCCGTAATCATATTTTCAACTTCTTTTCACAGGGATGTTGTGGACATGCTGTATGAAAAAGGAGCACAATATTACATTCAAAAGCCGCGTGATTTTTACAAGCTTAAAAAAGCCATACATCAGGCGCTTACATTAACCGTAGAAGGGGAATTCATCCAGCCGTCGATAGATAAGTTTGTGCTTTGTGATTTTTTTAACTAAAATTTTAAGCATAGATTTCGCTTTTCCATTTCTCTTCATTAATACTTTTCTTTTCTCTGCGGCTTTCTGTGTGTGTATTAACACAGAGTTCACAGAGTATTTTTCACAGAGTTACACAGAGAAAAACATAACAAAAGATATCTCTGTGAAACTCCGTGTACTCTGTTTCTCTGTGTTAAAAATGAAACTCTGTTTCTCTGTGTTAAAAAAACCTGCATATTTCTTTTTATGAACAATGTAATCACCAAAACAAAATAATATTATTTTTATCCTTTAATTTTTCTGCATTATCGGATATCATAATATTTTATATAGATGAAAGCCTCCACAGCCTCCAAAAATAAAAAAGCATTACCTAAAAAAGAAATCACGAAAAACAATTTTCCTATAGTGGCTATAGGTGCCTCTGCAGGCGGACTTGAGGCGGTAACACAGCTTCTGCAAAACCTCCCCGCTGATACCGGCATGTCATTTATTTACTTCCAGCACTTAAATCCTGATTACAAAAGTGTACTGGCTGAAATATTATCAAAAACAGCTCAAATGAAAGTGCTTGAGGCGGAAAACAAAATGCGTATTTTCCCAAATATTTTCTATGTGATTCCGCCGGGTAAAGAAATGCTTGTTTTACAAGGACATATAATACTTACCCCCCGAAAAAAAGATCATTTGGCTTTTATGTCCATTGACGCATTTTTCAGTTCACTTGCCAAACAGCATAATGAAAGAGTTATCGGTATTGTACTTTCGGGCAGTAATACCGACGGCACTTTAGGATTAAAGGCAATTAAGCAGGAAGGCGGATTTACATTTGCACAGGACGATTCCGCGAAATTCAAAAGTATGCCTAAATCAGCTGCTGAATCAGGTGCGGCTGACTTTATTTTGTCACCCAAAGAAATTGCACGTAAGTTGGTTAATTTCAGCAAACATGGTTACATAAAGCACGGAATAGTTGGTAAAGGCGTGGAAGATAATATTGAAAATGAAAATATTGATTTAAAACATATTATCCGCCTTTTGTATACCGGCGTTGGTGTTGATTTTACTCACTATAAAATGAACACCATTAAGAGGCGTATTATCCGAAGGATGCTTTTAAATAAAAAGAAATCATTAAAAGGATATGCAGTATTTTTATCTAAAAACAGCGATGAATTAAATTTGCTTTATCAGGATTTACTAATTAATGTTACCAATTTCTTTAGAGACAAAGGCGCGCATCTGTTTTTAAAAACCAGCATACTTCCGCTGCTGCTGAAAAGCAAAGTTCCAGGTGAAACACTTCGTGTATGGGTTGCCGCCTGCGCAACCGGCGAAGAGGCATATTCAATGGCAATGACCATACTGGAAATATTAGGAAACAAATCAAGCAACAGAAGCGTTCAGATTTTTGCTACTGACCTTAGTGAGCAGGCTGTTAGTATAGCACGCATTGGTGAATACAGCGCTCAGGAGCTTGAAGCTGTTTCACCCGAACGTTTACAGCGTTTCTTTAATAAAAGCGAAGGAGGTTACCGTATCATTAAATCTGTGCGTGAGATGTGTGTATTCGCACCTCATAATGTACTCAGCGATCCTCCCTTTTCGCGTGTTGATTTTATCAGCTGCCGCAACCTGCTTATTTATCTTGAAGCCGCAGCACAGAAAAAAGTTATTTCTATGTTTCATTATGCTTTAAATGAAGGCGGCTATTTAATGCTTGGTGAAGCAGAAACTATTGGGTCATGCGGAAACCTTTTTGCGCAGGTCAATAAAAAATTTAAAATATTCCTGCGTAAAAAAATACAGGAATACGGACTATACCTTTGGCTCCTTCGGGTTTAAGGCATCCGCATAATACTTTATTTAACAAGGTACCTCAAAAACATTTGATCACACCTGCGGTTGATATAGACAAAGCAATAGATTCCATAATTCTATCACACTATGTGCCTGCAAGTGTAATTATTAATTATGATATGGAAATCATCCAATTTAGGGGTGCAACTTCTTTATATCTCCAGCATGCGCCGGGCAAAGCCAGTTTGAATATTTTAAAACTGATACGTCCGGAAATTGCTTTTGAACTCCGCACGGCAATACATAATGCAGTTAAAACAAAAAAAACTATCCATAAGTCCGGTATTGAATTTATATCAAACTCTTCATCAAAAAACCTTAGTCTGGAGGTGGCTCCGATAAAAATAAATAAGAGTGAGCCATTACTGCTGATACTTTTTACCGAACATGAAAAGCCAGAAACATTTGAGAGCCATCCGAAAGGTGCGAAACAAAGCGCATCGCAGAAAGACCGCAAAATAAAAAAACTTGAAGAAGAACTTTTAGCAATGCGCCTTGATCTGCGCTCTATCACCGAGGAGCAGGAATCGGCTAACGAGGAACTGCAGTCGGCAAATGAAGAAATTGCTTCAACCAACGAAGAATTTCAGAGCGTGAACGAGGAACTGGAAACATCAAAAGAAGAGATTGAGTCTACTAACGAGGAGCTTATTACCACAAACCAGGAACTGCAGACGCGCAATGAACTGCTTATAGAATCGGAAAGTTTTTCTGAAGCAATTCTCTCAACTATTCATGAACCAATGTTAATTCTTGACAAAGAGCTGCGTGTAAAATCTACCAATAAATCATTCTGCGAAAAATTCGACATTTGCCATATTTCAGGTTTAAAGCGAGCCGAAAAAGCTTGTTTTAGATGCGAAAGGACTATCTCGTCAAAACGCGCTGACAGTTGGACTTTAAGCAATGTAGACTCTGCTGCTGGAATACCATTATATGAATTAGGTAATAAACAATGGGATATTCCTCAGCTGCTGAAAATGATTGAAGCTGTTAATACAAAGCGCAAAAGTTTCGAGAACTTTGAAGTTAAAGCTTCATTTGATGAAAAAGGTGAAAAAGGTGAAAAAACAATGCTGATAAACGGACGGCATATTGTGCAGACTCTCCATAACGAAAATTTGACTCTTCTTGCTTTTAACGATATCACTGAGCATAACTTAAACCTTATAAAAGAAAAAGAAAAAGAGCAGCTTAAAAAAAGCATTCAGGAAGTTAAAGAACATAATACGGCCTTGGAAAAAGCTGTTAGAGAAAGGACAAAGCAAATAGAACAGGCAAGTCAAATTCTCGAAAACAAAAATAAAGAACTCGAAAACATAAATGAAAAGCTTACCGCTTTTAATTATGTATCAAGTCATGACCTGCAGGAGCCGTTGCGTAAAATACAGCTTTTTGCGATGCATATTCTCGAAAATGAAGAACAAAACCTTTCCGAAAAAGGCAAAGACTATTTCGATAGAATGAGGCAAGCAGCTTTGCGCATGCAGACACTTATCGAAGATTTGCTTAGCTACTCCCGTGCAGACAATAAAAAAGTAAAGCGCGAAATAACAGATATTAATGATATTGCAAAAGATGTAATAGAAGAATTCAAAGAAGAACTTAAAGAAAAAAATGCAGAAACAGATATTCATAAACGGCCTATACTAAAAGTTGTCCGTTTTCAGTTTCATCAATTACTGCATAACCTGGTTGGCAATGCTGTTAAGTTTTCTGACCCAAAAAAAACATTGCACATAACCATAAAAAGCGAAATTTCAAAAGGTGAAAAATTAAACAATAAAAATCTTCAGCCTCATAAAAAATACTTTCACATCAGCCTCAGTGACAACGGCATTGGCTTCGACCCTAAGTATAACGACCGTATCTTTGAAGTGTTTCAGCGTCTGCACGGAAAAGATGAATACAAAGGCACAGGTATAGGGCTTGCTATTTGTAAAAAAATTGTAGAAAATCACCAAGGAATTATCACAGCTTCGGGCAAAATAAATAAGGGTGCAGTTTTTAATATTTATATGCCGGTTGATTCGGCTGGATAATATAAAATTTTCACCACTAAGGCACTGAGACCACTTAGTTTCACTGAGTTTTTCTAAGTGTTTCTAAGTGTTTCTAAGTGTTCTTAGTGCCTTAGTGGTGATTTCACTAATTAATTAAAAGCTCATTGATTGGAAAGTTCATAAAGGATTAATTTATTTTCACTAATATTGATGTTAAATTTTTATTGTTGGAAAAGCCGCAAAACAAACAAGGATTAAAAAAAACACTCACTCCGCTTATGCTGTGGGGACTTGGTGTTGGATATGTTATATCCGGCATGTATTTTGGATGGAACCTGGGCCTTGAAAAGGGCGGTACACTTGGCCTTGCCATCGCCACATTATTTATTATTATTTTATATGTAACATTCACTTTTTCTTATTCCGAACTAGCCTGCGCAATTCCAAAAGCCGGCGGAGTTTTTGATTATGCAAGCCGAGCTCTTGGTAAGGATGTTGGGTTTATTGCCGGTATGGCGCAGAGTATAGAATTTATTTTTGCCCCTCCCGCCATTGCCTTTGCTATCGGAGCCTATTTTAATCTCATTTTCCCTCAATTCGAGATTCTTTGGATTGCAATTACAGTATATGTGATCTTCACATTGTTAAACATGTATGGAGTTCAGGCTGCGGCTGTTTTCGAACTTATTGTCACATTGCTTGCTGTGGTCGAATTGCTGATATTTGCAGGAGTTACTCTTCCGCATTTTCATGCCGAAAATTTAACGCACAATGCCTTACCTAATGGATATTTGGGCATTTTTGCGGCACTGCCTTTTGCCATTTGGTTTTTTCTGGGTATTGAAGGTGTTGCAAATGTTGCAGAAGAAACTGTTAATCCTCAAAAAGACATTTTGAAAGGCTTTGGTTCAGCAATTATAACTTTAGTAATATTGTGCGTTCTTACTTTTGTTGCCGCTATTGGTGTTGGAGGCTGGGAAGCTATTGTATTTAATCCAAAAGGCGGTATGTCCGACTCCCCTTTGCCAATGGCCATGGCTATGGTGGTAGGCGGTAATAGTGTGCTTTTTCACATGCTGCTTACCGTTGGCCTGTTTGGACTGGTAGCTTCTTTTCATGGGCTTATGCTGGCGGGAGGCCGTTCAACTCTCGAGTTTGGAAAGGCCGGCTACGCCCCTAAATTTACCAGAAAAGTCCACCCTAAATTTCAAACACCCGCCAATGCCCTATTGATAAACACTCTAATAGGCATCCTCATTCTGCTTACCGGCAAAACCACAGAAATAATTACCATGGCCGTATTCGGAGCCTTGTCGCTTTATATCATTGCCATGATTTCGTTGATTGCTCTTCGAAAAAAAGAACCTGGCCTTGAGCGTCCTTTCAGGGTGCCGCTTTATCCGCTCTCTCCAATTATTGCATTGATCATTGCTGTCATTTCATTGATTTCTATGACCTACTATAATTTTAACCTTGCATTAATTTATTTTGCATTGATAGGTATTTCATTCGGGGTATATAAATTGGTTTATAAAAAGTATTAAACGTTTTTTAAATAAAAATTAACCTAATCGCGGGATAGTTTTCTTTTTTTACCGGCAATGTCATCCCGATTGGCTTTTTGCCAAGAGGGATATTGTCAATATGAAGCAATATTATCAATAAACAAGATCCCTCGCGAAAAGCTCGGGATGACAGGGGGATATTTAAAGTAAATACATGAAATGTTCACAGAAATAAGCATAATTAAATAAAAATTAACCACTAAGGCACTGAGAACACCAAGGAACACTGAGAAGAAGAGAACTAGTCTTGTTAACCCCAAAATTCTATATGTCTTAATTAGTAATAAACATCAGAATAGTATAAAAGAAAAAACGTAAAACTTAGTGAACCTCAGTGTTCTCAGTGCCTTAGTGGTAAATAAACATCAGAATAGTATAAAAGAAAAAACGTAAAACTTAGTGAACCTCAGTGTTCTCAGTGCCTTAGTGGTAAAAAAAGCATCTGCATAGTATATAAAACCAATCATCATGACAGAAAAAGAAATAATAGATTACGTTAAAAACCATCCTTCAGGAAAGGTAAAAGTGGCACTAACAGACCTTGACGGGGTCCTTCGCGGTAAATATATAAGCACCGAAAAATTTTTATCTGTCATAAACAGCAGTATGGGCTTTTGTGATGTTGTGTTTGGCTGGGACTCAAATGATGTAGCTTATGATAATGGTTCATTTACCGGCTGGCATACAGGATACCCCGACACCCCTGCACGGATTGACATTAAAACATTCAGGAAAATTCCATGGGAAAACGATGTTCCTTTTTTCCTTTGCGAATTAATCGGAAAACCAGCATATGTATGTCCAAGAAACCTTCTGCAGGATGTGATAGGGAAAGCAGAAAAACTTGGGTATTCACCTTATTTCAGCCAGGAGTTTGAGTGGTTTAATTTTGAAGAAACACCGCAAAGCGTTCACGATAAAAAGTTCAGCGGACTTACACATTTAAGCCCCGGCATGTTTGGTTATTCAATTTTACGCACCACCCTGCGGAATGATTTTTTTACGGCCTTATTTGATCAGCTGAAAAAGTTTGACATCCCTATTGAAGGCCTGCATACCGAAACCGGTCCGGGAGTTTACGAAGCGGCAATAACGTATTCCTGCATATTGGAAGCCGCAGACCGCGCTGTGCTTTTTAAAACCGCTGTGAAGGAAATTTCTTATAAGCATGGAATAATGGCTACGTTTATGGCCAAGTGGAGTGAAAATCTACCAGGGTGCAGCGGACATGTTCACCAGAGTTTATGGGATAAAAAAAGCAAAGTCAATTTATTTTATTCCGAAAAAGATAAAAACAATATGAGTGAAATGCTGAAAAGCTACATGGCTGGACAGTTATATTGTCTGCCGTATATTTTACCGATGCTGGCGCCTACAATCAATTCATATAAGAGACTGGTAGAAGGCGCCTGGGCTCCAACTACGCAGACATGGGCAGTTGATAACAGAACGGTGGCTCTACGTGCCCTGCCTCTTGGAAGTAAATCTTCAAGAGTAGAAACAAGAGTGGTCGGCTCTGATTCAAATCCATATTTGGCCATGGCAGCGTGCCTTGCCAGCGGGTTGTATGGAATAAAAAACAAGCTAAAGCTTCAGCCTCCCACTACAGGCAGCGGTTACCGCGATACCGCATACGGCGTATTACCTGCAAACCTTTGGGCCGCAACACAGGCAATGAAAAACTCTGATGTAGCCAAAGAATTGTTCGGCGAAAAATTTGTTGAACATTTCGCGCAGACAAGAGAGTGGGAATGGAAGCAGTTCAGCAAAGTGGTTACCGACTGGGAACTGAAAAGATATTTTGAAATAATATAAATTAGAAAAACCACCACTAAGGCACTAAGAACACTTAGAAACACTAAGAAATGATTTCTCAAAAGTATATCAATGATATTGCATATAAGATTGCAGGGTGCGCAATTGAAGTGCACAAGCATCTGGGTCCAGGTTTATTAGAATCGGTATACCAAGCTTGTTTAATTGATGAATTAATAAACTGTGATTTAGTTGTTCAATCGCAATTGTATGTACTTGTAAAATATAAGGAAAAGGATTTAGGCGGAATCCTAAAGCTTGATCTTTTAGTGAATGATTTAATTATTGTTGAGTTAAAGGCAGTTGACATAATGATACCTTTGTATAAGGCTCAACTATTGTCATATCTGAAATTAACAGGTAAACCAAAAGGTCTTTTAATAAATTTTCATAGTGAAAACATAGTTGAACAGTTAGTGCCCATTGTAACTGAAGAATTTTCCAATTTACCAAAATATAATTTTAAAGAAACTTAAGTATTATAATCTTAGTGAACCTCAGTGGTCTAAGTGCCTTAGTGGTAATTTTGTAAAACAATTAATATATGATTTTAAAGAATATTAAATATTTTTATGCTTAGTGAACCTTTGTGTTCTCAGTGCCTTAGTGGTAATTTTACAAACATTCTAAAAAACAATAAAATGACAGATTTCAACCGCGTAGTACAATTTAATTTCCAAACCACCATTCGTTTTGGTGCAAATGCAGTTAAAGAATTACCTGCATATTTAAAGCAAAATAATCTCAGCAAACCTTTATTAGTAACGGATCCGATTATTGCGGAACTTCCTTTCTTTAAGGAAATTATTGCGGACTTGCAGAGTCATGGGATATCTGCTCAGGTATTTTCCGAAATACATAAAAACCCGGTAAAAAGTGATGTGGTCAGGGGCGGTGATGCTTATGACGCATCACACCGCGACAGCATTGTTGGTATCGGCGGAGGCGCGGCTCTTGATGTTGCCAGGGCAATTGTTCTGCGGGTAAACCACAGGGAAGATTTATTCAAATACGATGACTTGATAGGCGGCGACGTTTATGTAACAAATGATGTTCCGCACTTCATCACTATTCCAACTACAGCCGGAACAGGCAGTGAAGTTGGGCGAAGCGGGATTATCGCGGATGATATTACACATCAGAAAAAAATACTTTTTTCTCCAAAACTGCTTGCAAAAATTGTTTTTGCCGATCCATTGTTAACGATGGGCCTGCCAGCCGGTGTAACAGCCGCAACAGGAATGGATGCGCTTACACATAATATGGAAGCTTTTCTGGCTAAGAATTATCATCCTATGTGCGACGGAATAGCATTAGAAGGAATACGTTTAATTTCACTTTCGTTGGAAAAGGCAGTAAAATCGCCTGATTTAGCATCTCGTGCTGAAATGCTCATGGCTTCTATGATGGGGGCTATTGCTTTCCAAAAAGGGCTGGGAGTAGTACACTCCATGGCTCATCCTTTATCATCATTGCTTGACACCCACCATGGACTTGCTAATGCAGTAAACCTCCCTTACGGCATGCGTTTCAACATCGCAGGTTCCGAAGATAAATTTGCAAGAATGGCACGTACGCTGGAACTTAAAGAATATACGGGTGAAGCTGTTATTCAATACATTTTTGATTTGAATACTAAGGTTGGCATCCCGCATAAATTACGCGACATCAATGTAAAAGACGAACACCTGGACACTCTTGCTGATTTGGCTTTTGAAGATTTCGCTCATCCGAATAATCCTAAACCGGTAAGCAGGGCTGATTTTAAAACTCTTTATACGGAGGCGCTTTAAATTCAGGAGGCAAATAATGTGAAGGCGCTTGTTTACAAATATTTTTTGTAATCTTTTTGACAAAATGAGAACAATTCAATTCACTTTTGCGGTTATTATTTCAGCGATTATATTTTCTTCCTGCGAAGCAAATAAACTAATTTCTGTAACAGTCATTGACAAAACAACAAAACAGCCTGTTGACAGCGTGTTTATAGAGGTTAAGGCGGGTAAAAATGGGGATTATAATAAGAATCATGCTTTAGGTTATACGGATTCAAATGGGAAATTTGAAACTAACATGATTATAGGCTGTGCTTTTGGCTGTTATGATATTTATATGGAATATGGTAAGAAAGGGTATGTTAGTAAAACTGAATTAAACAAAACTGAGGGGACAGTTGAGTTAGAACATTAGAACCCCGGAGCTGCATTCATATAATATAATACCAATTATACTTATAAAATAGTCCAATTCAAGGGATGCCCAATCGTGTTCTCGACTCCGCTCGAACTGACACCGCGCGATGTAAGTTCGAGCGGAGT
>CAISYK010000429.1 GCA_903889605.1 uncultured Bacteroidota bacterium | reverse complement strand
TGCATCCATTGTCCATTTAACACGGGGAATGTATTGGTTGGTCTCTTTACCAATATCCATAAGCTTATCAGAAGCATTTGTTAAATCATAGACATGAATTGTAACAATTGAATTATCCTCACCGGCCTTTGGATATTTGAACTTGTATTCTGTTGGATATAATTGATTATTAAATTCATTAAAAGAAAACTCTTTTACTTTGCTTTCGTCAAATTTATAATATGCAATTTTTTTACTGTCCGGACTCCAGAAATAAGCGACAGAAAAGGAGAACTCTTCTTCATGAACCCAATCTGCAGCACCATTTATTATATTATTTTGTTTGCCGTCCGTTGTAACCTGAGTTTCTTTCCCTGAAGTTAAATCTTTATAAAAGATATTATTGCCGCGCACGAATCCTACTTTTCCGCCATCAGGGGAGAAGCAGGCGTGCATTTGTTTTTCGCCTATAGTTACCGATGTTAGTGTTTTTGCAGTCCGATCATATACATAATAATTTTCACGCGTCGAATGGCGGTATATGTGTTCGGTTTCGGAAGCAATTAATATCTTATTTTCATCTGCACTGAATTGATAATTATCTATATTAATTGCTTTGCCATCAACCAGTAATTGGCTTTTATATGCAATTACTTCAGGTGCTGCAGCCTTTTCATAATTATAACGGAAAATAGTATCATTACTGATTGTTGAATAATGTATCCCATCTTTCATAGAAACCAATCCATAAACACTGTTGCTGCGGAATGTCCCGGTTTTCCAAATGTCTTCTAATGTAATATCTTTTTTTTGAGCAATCAGGTTATTAACCAGGAGAATTGAAAATCCAATAAAAAATAACTTCTTCATGTTGTTTTATTTTTATAATTTTGAGGAAGAACGAAAATAGTAAAATATATTTAGTTATAAGGCATTGGGCCATTAGTTATTAGTCAATTGGTCATTAGTCATAGTTTGCAAGTCTTATAACCGGGTTCATAAATTCGTAATAATTCTTTTTTCCGTAACCGTCTGTTTGCAGCAATTCAGTAACCATTAAACAATAATTACGATTCTTTTTTAAAATAGCCGCATGGAAATTCAATTCAGGATAAATGAGAAAGTTACAGCCCAGGCTGTAATCGAATTATTCAAAAACTCAGGCATCAATCGTCCTATAGATGAAAAACTGGTACAAATGATGATTGATAACTCTAATCTTATTGTTACTGCCTGGAAGGGTTCGGAATTAATAGGTATTGCACGCTCTGTTACCGATTTTTGCTATTGCTGTTATCTTTCAGACATTGCCGTTAAAAAAGAATTTCAAAAATTTGGTATTGGAAAAACTTTAATTGAACTCACACAGCAATCCGTCGGAGAACAAACTATGCTGCTTTTTCTTGCTTCTGCTTCTGCAATAGAATATTATCCAAAAGTTGGTTTTGAAAAAGTTGAAAATGGTTATATAATTAAACGAAAAACTTAATTATGCGCAATATTATAATTATTGCAGTAATGCTGTTTTTTAGTACCTCCGGTAATTCTCAAAATATTAGTGTGATAAAAATTACGGATTTAGAAAAACGCATCCGGAATAATTCCGATACCACTTACATCGTCAATTTTTGGGCTGTAAAGTGTGCCCCATGCGTTAAAGAGCTTCCATATTTCGACAGTATCAGCAAAGCTTACATCAAGAATAAAGTAAAAGTAATATTAGTTAGTTTAGATTTTAAGGAAGATTTGAATGCCAAATTACTGCCGTTTATATCGGCAAAAAAAATAAAATCGGAAGTAGTATTGTTGGATGAAGTTAATGCAAATTATTTTATACCGATAGTATCTGATGAATGGAGCGGAGCTATTCCAGCTACATTAATTATTAACAATCAAAAAAAGATTAACCGTTTTTATGAAAAAACATTGAATTACGAATTTTTGAAATCCGAAATTGAAAACTAAAATTTGAAAGAATAATAATTACTAAAATTCCAACCAATGAAAATAAAATTCATCCATCTCTTTTTCCTGCTTATTGCAGCTTCAGTTTTTGTATATGCCTTTTTTATTTATGGGAAAGATGTCCCTCTCCGCAAACTCCCTATTTATGGAAAAAAAAAATATGAATTAATAAATGGAAAATCAGATACTGCTTTTCATACCATTCACGATTTTAGTTTCCTTAATCAGGATGGGCAAACTGTGACGCAAAAGAATTTTGAAGGAAGTATTTATGTTACAGATTTCTTTTTCACAACTTGTCAAAGTATTTGTCCGATTATGAGTAATCAAATGGAACGTGTGGCTGCAAGATTTAAAGGAAATATGGAAGTTAAATTCTTGTCGCATACTGTTGACCCCGATATCGATACTGTTGAGCAATTAAAAAGATACGCTGTGCAGCACAATGCAGATTCAAAACAATGGATGTTTGTTACAGGAGATAAAAGATTACTATACGGTATTGCTCGAAGAAGTTACTTGTTGAATGCAGAAATTGGCGATGGAGGCCCTGATGATTTTATTCATACGCAAAATTTTGCTTTAATTGATAAAGACAGGCACATCAGAGGATATTACAGCGGAATAGATACAACCGAAATGAACCAATTAATGAAAGATATTGATTTGCTTTTGGCTGAGTCTCATTCAAAATAAAAAAATTGAGTAAATGATAATCATGTCCGAAATTGAAATCTGACGGCAGATATTTTTAAAACAATATTTTAAAGATTCTTAAAATTTAATCAAAAAAGTAAATGAGTACTTTACCCTGACATGACTTTAAGCTCTGTCAGGGGTTTATTTAGATTCTAACACCAATTTATATTTATTCATGAATAAATTTCAACAACTTATTACAAAGACATGAAATTTATTTAATGTATAAATTTACACCTCTGTATCGGTCTATTTTCAATGAAATAAATGAGTTTCAAATAATTAAATTCTAAAATAATACTTTTGCTGAAGCATGAAAAAAATTCCAACACAATTTAGTAAAAAAAAATTTTGGCGGCAATTATAAAATAATAACCAGCGTTTTTTTTATAAATTTGGATTAAATAATTTATTGCCATGAGAAATCTTATTACGATTATTCTTTTGATAATAATTTGCCCTCTTTTTTCCTTTTCCCAGGTTTACAATCAGATTCAAAAAGTAATAGCATCAGATAGAACCAGCGGAGATGTTTTCGGTTTTACCGTTTCATTAAGCGGCAGCTATGCTGTTATTGGTGCTCAATACCAAGACTCTGACACCTCAGGCTTGAATACCCTTTCAGCCGCAGGAGCAGCGTATATTTTTGAGCTGGACAATAATGGACACTGGGTGCAAAAACAAAAAATTGTCCAATCCGACAGAACTTCAAATGATTATTTCGGTGCTTCAGTATCTATCAGCGGAAACATGGCTGTTTTAGGTGCTTATGATAAAAATGCGATCGGAGGAAATACATTCACTCATGCCGGAGCGGCTTATATTTTTAAACGAAATAATAATGGAGTCTGGAATGAAATAAAAAAACTTGTCGCCTCTGATACTGGTGCAAATGACCACTTCGGTTATTCTGTCGCTATAAGCGGAAACTATATTATTATAGGCTCTCCTATTGATGCTGAAGATGCGGCAGGCGGGAATACGCTTAATTCAGCGGGATCAGCATATATTTTTGAGCAGGATGGAAATGGTAACTGGAATCAAACTCAAAAAATTGTACCATCCGATAGGGCCAGTGCTGACCTCTTTGGCACTAGTGTATCAATCAGCGGAAACTATGCTATAGCAGGTGCTTACCAGGAAGATGAGAATCCTGCAGGCGGAAACACCCTCAGTAATGCAGGTTCGGCCTATATTTTTGAAAGGGATGGAAACGGAGTATGGAATCAAAAACAAAAAATTGTTCCATCCGACAGAGCCATAAGCGACCGTTTTGGAATATCGGTATCCGTATGCGGAACGTATGCGGTTGCAGGAGCGTATTTGGAAGATTTAGACGAAACAGGCGGATATTTCAAAAGTGCAGCTGGTGCGGCATATATATTTGAGCGGGACGGAAACGGAAACTGGATTCAGGCAAAAAAAATTACCGCTCCCGACAGAGATCCTAATGATTATTTCGGACAGACTGTATATATTGATGGAAACATTGTGATTGCCGGAGCGGTGAATGAAGCCGCTGATGCACATGGGGGAAATATTTCAGCTTCTGCAGGAGCAGCTTATATCTTCAAAAGGAACGGAAACGGAAATTGGAATCAAACACAAAAAATTGCTGCTTCCGATAGGGCAAATAATGATAATTTCGGCATTTCTGTTGCTGTAAACAATAATTATGCTTTTGCAGGCGCCTATCTAGAGGATGAGGATTTATACGGAGGAAATTCGCTCAATGGTGCCGGCTCATCATATATTTTTGAAGCTTGCCATTCATCAAGTTCAACATTAAATAAGGCCGTTTGCCGCAGTTATTCCTCCCCAAGCGGAAACCACACGTGGACAAGTACCGGCACTTACATGGATACTATTCCAAATACATCAGGCTGCGATAGTATAATAACTATTCACCTTACCCTTATAAGTTCTGTGTCAACTTTGAACAAAGCGGTTTGCGGTAGTTATACATCACCAAGCGGGAATTATACATGGTCGCATTCAAATACTTATATGGATACTATTCCAAATTCACAAAACTGCGACAGCGTAATAACCATTAACCTCATTATTAATAATTCCAGTTCTGCCTTGAGCGAAACAGCCTGCAGCAGCTATACTTCACCCAGCGGAAATTATACATGGACAAATTCAAATACTTATTTGGATACCATTCCAAATGCAAAAGGCTGCGACAGATTAATAACTATTAATCTAACAATTAACAGCTCCAGTTCAAATATATATCGAACCGCCTGCTATAGTTATATTTCACCAAGCGGAAATTATGTGTGGACAAGTTCCGGCATTTACATAGATACAATACCAAACGCAAAATCCTGCGACAGCATGATAACAATTCATCTAACTATTAATACACTTTCGTCAAATTCAGAACTAAACCGAACAGCTTGTGTAAGCTATATTTCACCAAGCGGAAATTACACATGGGCAGCTCCCGGCACCTATATGGATACTATTCCAAACACAGCAGGCTGCGACAGCATTATTACTATACATCTAACGATTAATACTATTTCAACCAGTTCAGTATTAAACCAAACGGTCTGCAGCAGTTATACATCGCCAAGCGGGAGGTATACATGGACAAGCTCCAATACTTATTCGGATACCATACCTAATTCAGAAGGCTGCGACAGTTTAATAACTATTAACCTTATTGTAAAAAACACACTTTCAATCTTAAACGAAACAGCTTGTTACAGTTATACTTCGCCAAGCGGTAATTATACCTGGGCAAATTCAGGCATTTACAAGGATACAATTCCAAATACTGCTGGCTGCGATAGTATCATTACCATTAACCTTGCGATTAATCATTCCAGTTCGATTATTAATAAAACAGCTTGTTACAACTATACCTCACCAAGCGGACATTATACATGGACAAGCTCAGGAACCTACCTGGATACGATTTCCAATGCATCAGGCTGTGACAGTATAATGACTATTCATCTTATATTTTTTAACTCTGGTTCAAATATTTATCAAACAGTTTGTGGCACTTATACTTCACCAAGCGGAAATTATACTTGGACAAACTCCGGTACATACATTGATACCATACCAAATACCGCAGGCTGCGACAGTTTAATTACCATTCATCTTATAGTTAATGCAGTTTCAACAGGGCCAACAATAAGCCAAACAGTTTGCGGCAGTTATACTTCGCCAAGCGGAAATTACACATGGACAAGTTCAAATACATATACTGATACCATTCCCAATGCAGTTGGATGCGATAGTATAATTACTATTAACCTTATTGTAAACACCGTTTCTGCCGGGCCAGCACTTTACCATACAGCTTGCCGCAGTTATATCTCTCCAAGCGGAAATTATACATGGACAAGTTCAAACACTTATACTGATACCATTCCGAATATTGCCGGATGCGACAGTATAATAACCATTAACCTAACAATTAATAATGTATATATTGTTGTTAATCAAAATGGAACTACTCTGATGGCGAATTCGCCTGTAGATGCCTATCA
Source organism: uncultured Bacteroidota bacterium (assembly GCA_903889605.1). Lineage (GTDB taxonomy): Bacteria > Bacteroidota > Bacteroidia > 2-12-FULL-35-15 > 2-12-FULL-35-15 > 2-12-FULL-35-15. The sequence continues at coordinate 1,700 of CAISYK010000429.1, read as the reverse complement.
ATGGATTGATTGTGATAACGGTAATTCTATTATAACAGGAGAAGTAAGCCACAATTTTACTGCTTCAGCTAATGGCAGCTATGCAATAATAATAACTGAAAATGGGTGTACGGATACTTCTGTATGTTATGAAATTACATCTGCCGGATTGTCTGAAAACACAGTTGAAAATATAATTACAATTTCCCCTAATCCAGCAAATACCGCCGTAAATATATCATTCGAATTATTAAACAATGGAAATATAGTTGTAGAATTATTCAGCGCTGCAGGGCAAATTGTTTATTCACAAAAAGTAAAAAATGCGGCTATTGGCAAATATTCATTGAAAATTGAAACTGCTGATTTAGACAACGGATTATACTTTATTGCAATTCAGAATGGCAGCGGAAAAACATACAATAAATTAATTATTGATAAGTAATAATTATTGCATTCTAAAAATTAACGGTTCTTTGACGTATAGTATGGGTAATCAAAGTCAAGACAATAATTCCCAATATTGGTGAGTTGCCACGACCTTTAGGCCGTGGAATATGAATAAACAACAATTGGCTTTAGCCAAAAACAAATACCAGTCTATCCTATATAAAAATATTGATATTTTTGAACTAGTTTTTGGCTAAAGCCAATGCTAACACCACAAAATCGACCACGACCTAAAGGTCATGGCAATTTTACCAATACAAAAAATTATATAGTCAAATTTATAAATGAAAAAAGAAAACACATGAAATATGCTGAAACATTTAAAATAGACAATTGTGAAAAAATTGCTCTCAGTTATTACAAAAAAATGTCTGACAAAAGAGATGGCTTTCGGCCTAAGACTGCAGAGATAACCGATAAAACTATTTTGGGGAAAACAATTTTGCTGTTGAATAAATTACCTGATAAAGGTGATATGATGGTAAAGATGGGAGATGTACCAATTTTAGAAGTAATATTGACAATAAATAAAGATGAACAAGTTTCTTTTACATATTATCAAAAGTCAATAAAAACAACTGATACTTCATTTTATTCAAAGCATCCGGAGGAAGAAAAAATACTCTATGAGCTTTTAATGTCTTTTCTGTAGAAATAATATTTTGAATAATTTATTAAATAGAAATAATTGTTTTGCCCATATAGTCTATTTTTACTATTTATAAATTATAAAAAACGGACAAAGATGAGTAATCGCATTAAAACTCAAACGATCTTTTCTATTTAATTTGTTAATGATATAAATCACTTAAAACAGTCTTATAATTTAGTACTTTTAAACAAAATTAAAATTATGGAATTTGTTGATTATTATAAAATATTAGGTCTAAAAAAAACAGCATCTGCGGAGGATATAAAAAAAGCTTACCGCAAGTTAGCCAGGAAAATACATCCTGATTTAAACCCTAATAATAAAGAAGCTAACAAACAATTTCAGCAGATAAATGAGGCTAACGAAGTATTGAGCGATCCGGAAAACCGTAAGAAATACGATAAATATGGAAAAGATTGGAAGCATGGGGAGGAGTATGAAAAAGCTCAGCATCAGCAGCAATCGGCAGGACGCGGAGGACGTGAACAAACTTTTGGAGGCGGTCAGTCCGAAGAAGATTTTTCCGACTTTTTCAGCTCTATGTTTGGAGGCTCAGGTGGCGCCGGCAGAGGCGGGAGACAAGCTAAATTCAGGGGACAAGATTTTAATGCTGAAGTAC
>CAISYK010000428.1 GCA_903889605.1 uncultured Bacteroidota bacterium | reverse complement strand
TACTTTCAGATCATCAACTGCTTTTTTATCATTTGTCACCTCATCGAATGCTTCAATCAACAATGCCTGGGACTCGATAGGAGCCTGATACCAATAAAAACCATCGTAATTCTCTTTCCAGTACATGCCCATTTCTTCGCTGTTCAATGAGTTTTCCTTAAGCGATTTCATTATGTCTTTGGGGGTAACTTTATCATCATAACGATGAAGCGCCAGGGCTATCATTCCCTGCATATACCGGCTGTTCTGAAGCCAATATTTTTTCTCCTGTCCCTTATAATAATCAAAAGCCGTCTGATTACGGTTATCAATAGAAATATCTTTAAAATAACTGCGGGCATACAAATATTGTATCTGCTGATAACTTAAATGATTATCATTAAGATGTGCTTTATCATACCTTAATATCCATTCATAATCTTCACGGATACGGTTATCTAAGTATTTAACACCGTTATTTACCATATTCCACACTGCAGCATCATCGTGCACGCTTTTCACTCCCAAATGGTCTAAATGACCCATTCCTGTGATTATATGCTGGGTGATATATCGGTCGTCCGGCATTCCTTCAAACCATGGCCAGCCGCCATTCGATGATTGCGCCTTCTGAAGCTTTTTCATTGCACTTGCCAGTTCACTGCTCATTTTATTCAGGTCGAATAATAAAGCAACACGTTTTTTACGTTCTGTTTCATCTTTTGCATCCAGCACCCATGGGGTTTCTTCAAGCATCAGCGATTTTAGTTCCTGGTTCTTTTCCAGGTTAGAAAGCAGGGCTTTTGAATCGGGGGTGTTTTTCCATGAATCGAACACCGCTTTTATTTTTGGTGATGAATTAGCAATATGCGATGCAATGCTGTTTGCATAAAAACGCGAGAAGGTTTGCTCGGCACATTCATAAGGATATTCCATCAGGTACGGAAGGGCCTGCACTGCATACCAGGCTGGGTTTGCTGTAAACTCCAGGGTAAGTTTATGATTGCGCAAAGTGGTTGAACCATTGCTTTGATTTATCAGTTTTTCGAAACGGAATGTTTTTGTTTGGTTTCCGCGGACCGGCAGAGGCATTGTTTCGGTAACAAGCATCCTGTTTGTTAAAACAGGCAATGCCATTTCTTCTCCGTCGGTAAAGTTCCCGGATTTTGCAACTACTTTATAAGAGATTGCCCCTATGCCTTCTGGAATAACAACATTCCAGCTTACTGCAGAACTTTGCCCCTTTTTAGAAGTGAACGGCATCTGTCCTTCTTTTGTAAGCTGAGCCGTAATATCTTTCATTGAAGCTGCGTCATAAAAGTAAACCTGGGCAGTACCTGTTAAATCAGCATCCGATAAATTTGAAATTTTTGTGCTGAATTCCATATTATCATTTTCACGGAAAAAACGGGGCGCATTTGGTATTACCATCAACTCTTTTTGTGTCACTAACTCTTTTTGAATAGTTCCGAATTTTAAGTCTTTGGTATGAGCAAAACCCATCATCTTCCATTTAGTAAGAGCTTCCGGAATAGTAAATTTTATAATTACATTTCCGTCTTTGTCTGTTTCCAACTGAGGATAGAAAAATGCGGTTTCTGCAAAATTGCTGCGTGCTGCTACTTT
>CAISYK010000427.1 GCA_903889605.1 uncultured Bacteroidota bacterium | reverse complement strand
TTAATCCTTTTTTCATCTTTATGAATTAACAGGCTGGCTTCCATGATTAAATATAAATTGCGTTTATTGTCCGAAATTACAAATAATTCGCAGCATAAACTAAAATTGATGCGTTTATTGTTCATAATTCCCAGTTGGGCGCAAGCTTATAAATTTTCTAAGTTTATTTTTAGCACATCGACAAATTATATGATTTTAACAAAGTGACCAAATTAATTGGCAATTTGCTGACTTATTGACTATTTTTGTTCAATGAAACAAAGAATTTATATTGACATTTCAGTTGTGGGAGGTTACTTTGACGAAGAATTCAAAGAAGCTACAAGTGGATTGTTTCTTCGGCTTGAAAGAAAAGAAATTCTGTTTGTAGTTTCCGACCTTCTCGACCTATAACTTTTAGATGCACCTAAAAAAGTTAGAGAACTTTTACATAAATACCCGACCAGTAGTTTTGAACGAGTTTCATTAACAAAGGAATCTATAAAACTTGCAGACCATTATATTTCAGAAAAAGTTGTAGGAAAGACAAGTTTGGAAGATTGCAGACACATTGCCTTAGCGACCATTAACAAAGTTGACGTTTTAGCAAGTTGGAATTTTAAACATATTGTAAACCTTGTCAGAATCAAGGGATACAACTCAGTTAACTTACGATTTGGGTTTTCAATGATAGAAATTAGAAGCCCAAAGGACTTAATAAAATATGAAAATGAATAAAAAAGAAAAAAGATTTGACGCAGTAAAAATGATGCGTGAAATTCGAGACAAAATTAGTTCCGAGACAGCTAATATGTCTTTTGAAGAATTGAAAAAATATATGGAATCTCGTTTAAAAAAAGGCGGACTGAAACCAGTTGAACAGTAGAATATTGGTATACAAAGACCTGTGTTTACTGAACTTTCAGACTGTTTTGTGAGATTGTGTAGGAGGTCCTTTCCTTTTTTAGAAAAGATTGAGGCGCAAATCCCGCCCCTTTCTTTTTTCAAGAAGGGGCGATCCCATAAGAATAAAATTTAGAAGATCAAATTTGAAAAACATCACTATTCAGCGGAAAAAATAAAGTGAAAATTTAGCTTAATTTAAAACAGCTCTGTTATTATTTATTATTGTTTTCGCCATTCCTTTCAATGTTTCTCCTGCCTGCAAAAGCATATCAAATCCGGGAGGGAAAGGCATAGGCCTATTTCCAAGCTTTTCTTTTGTTTCATGTTTAAGGGCCTCGATATCGCCAACTGCTGCCCAAGAATGGAATTCGAAAAAGTTTTCACTTGCTATTGGGTCAGTTTTTATTATCTGGCCGGTACTATTATTAAAATAATCAAGAGTCCCGGCAATGATGGCTTTCTTACTTTGATAGGTCTCAATAACATTGCAGGAAATAGTTTTTGTTTTAGGCGTTTTCATGTCATTCCCGGCTGAATCTTTCTTAACATTACCATGTGAATCCAAAACATATTGAAAACCGTCAGGAATAGTTTTTGATTCTGTATGGCTTGTTTCTTTAATACCTTCAGGCGATACATTAATATTTTTCATATTTACGACGATGGTATAATCATACTCCCAGCCTTTGGTTTCATGAGTATAATAACTTAACCATTCAGTGTTTAAGTCAGTTAAACTTATTTTAGTCAATTCATCTTCAAAGGTAGGAGGAAGAGGCACACCTGTAGTGTTTTTCATTTTGAAAAGCACATAACTTGTTCCCATGTTTTTTGCCCGCACTAATTCCTTATCGACATCTTTATAATTAGCAGAAAAAGATTTGACCTTACGCAGTTCACCATACGCCTTCCTTGCATCGACTCTAACATTCTTTTCGAGCAGAGAAAGTGCATGAGTGTAAAAATATTCGGTAGCATTATTTTTTGACTGGATAATTTCGTCGTCATAATTTACGATATCAAAATGAGCCTCCCTGTTCTGCACTGTAACACGCAATGGCAGTAATGGTTTTATGTTTTGCTGCCGCTGGCTCATTCTGGCATAAAGAGTAAATATTTCATCCCAATTATCAGGTCTTCCTTCTTTCTTTAAAAAGGCGATTCTGTCACGATCTCTATCATTCGCCTTCTGATAGGATTGTTCCAAAATAACAACCTCATTATCATTTTGTTTTTTACGTTTAAGCGTTTGAATTGATTTTTGAATTGCAGCATCATAATTACCGCTTTTCATAAGTTTTGAAGAACTTGTACAAGAGATAATGAATGCAGATATCAATAAACAGATAACTGTTTTTTGCGAATTTAATATTAGTCTGTTTTCCATGTGGTTTAATTATTAAAGTAAAAATAGTATTATTTTTTGTTGAAAATTGCATAAGCGCTTTTTTTCCTGTTTTTCCGCTTTGCTGTTGAAAAATACCAAACAGCGTGCCAACAGCAGTTTATTCTCCTAGTTGCCATAGTAACAAGGCATTTGGTGTTTTACGGGTTTTGCTGAATCAATATTGGGTTGTGCTGCAATTCAATACATTTTTTTAAATATTAACCCATGCCTCCTTGTTTTTCTGTAAATTTGCAGCTCAATAAAAAACAAAAATCATGTCAGAAACATTAACAGCAAAAAGTTTTGGAATAGAAAGTGTTCTAAAAGAATTAGGAATTAAAGACACTAATTATGGTGCTTCTACTGGGCTGAAGCATATTTCTACAAAAGGAAAAAAAATAGATTCATTTTCACCAGTTGACGGACAGTTAATCGGAAGTATAAATGCAGCCACATCTGAAGATTACATTAATGTAATGAAAACTGCGGAAGAGGCTTTTAAAGAATGGCGTTTGATGCCTGCTCCAAAACGCGGCGAAATAGTCCGCCAAATTGGTGATCAGTTAAGAAAATATAAAGAACCATTAGGTAAATTGGTTTCTTATGAAATGGGAAAAAGTTTACAGGAAGGTTATGGTGAAGTACAAGAAATGATAGATATTTGTGATTTTGCAGTTGGCTTATCTCGGCAGTTATATGGTTTAACAATGCATAGCGAGCGTCCGATGCACCGCATGTATGAGCAATGGCATCCATTTGGCGTTGTCGGCATTATTTCGGCATTTAATTTTCCTGTTGCTGTATGGAGCTGGAATGCTGCTTTAGCGTGGGTCTGCGGCGATGTCTGTATCTGGAAGCCTAGTTCAAAAACTCCTTTGTGTGCAGTAGCATGTCAGAATATTATTGGTGAGGTATTGAAAAATAATAATGTTCCTGAAGGTGTCAGCTGCCTTGTAATAGGCAATGAATCCGGTGATTTAATTAATAACGATAAACGCATTCCTTTGGTGTCATTCACTGGGTCAACACGTATTGGACGTCATGTATCAAAAACAGTAGCAGAGCGTTTTGGAAATACAATTTTAGAGTTAGGCGGCAACAATGCAATCATTGTTTCTGAAAATGCTGATTTACGTTTGGTACTTGTAGGAGCAGTGTTTGGTGCTGTTGGAACAGCAGGTCAGCGCTGTACTTCTACACGCAGATTAATTATCCATGAAAGTATTTATACAAAAACATTAGATATTTTGAAAAATGCGTATTCACAATTGCGCATCGGTAATCCACTGGATTCAAACAATCACGTAGGCCCATTAATTGATCAAAATGCAGTAAAAGATTATTTGAATGCTATTGAAAAAGCAAAACAGGAAGGTGCAAAAATAATTGCTGAAGGCGGCGTATTAACCGGCGAAGGTTATGAAAGCGGTTGTTATGTTAAGCCATGCATTATTGAAGCGAAAAATGAATACCATATTGTACAGGAAGAAACATTTGCCCCTATACTTTATGTAATGAAATATAAAACTGTGGCAGAAGCTATTGCAATGCAAAATGGCGTTCCGCAAGGTTTATCCTCATCAATGTTTACTACCGACATGCGTGAGATGGAATTATTCCTTTCGGCAAATGGCTCTGATTGTGGTATTGCAAATATTAACATTGGAACCAGCGGTGCCGAAATTGGTGGTGCATTTGGCGGAGAAAAAGAAACTGGTGGTGGCCGTGAAAGTGGTTCAGATGCTTGGAAAGCATACATGCGCCGACAAAC
>CAISYK010000426.1 GCA_903889605.1 uncultured Bacteroidota bacterium | reverse complement strand
GTGAGCAGTCTCTACCAAAAAATAATTAATATTGAAAAGAGCAGCATCAAAGCTGCACTATGCACAATCATTGCAACAAAAGGTTCCGCACCACGAAAAACCGGGGCTAAAATGCTGGTCTATGAAAATGGTACTATAGCTGGATCTATTGGAGGCGGTGCACTTGAAAAAAAGGTAATTGAGCAAGCTCTGGAAGTTTTGAAAAACAATACAGCAAAAATAGTAAAGCATGATCTGCTGACTGAACTAGCCATGTGCTGCGGAGGAACAGTTGAGCTTTTTATAGAACCGCTTATGAACAAAAAAAAATTATATATTTTCGGTGCTGGGCATTGCGGCAAAGCTTTGGGTAAGTTTGCCGCGGATCTTGATTTCAATGTTACCATGATTGATGAAAGATATGATGCCTTTGAAGGAATTGATATACCTGAATGTAAAATAATAAAGGATCATCATGCTGCAGCCATCGAACAATTGAGTTTTGATGAAAATACATATGTGGTAATTTTAACTTATAATCATGCCTATGACAGAGAAATTCTGGCATTAACCTCTAAAAAACCGCACGGTTATATTGGAATGATTGGGAGTTCGCGCAAAATAGCCATTGCGGTAAAAAATTTGGTTTCATCCAATATTCTTAATGAACAGGAAGTTAGTGAAATTAATATGCCGATTGGTTTGGATATTAAAGTTATAACTCCACAGGAAATCGCAATCAGCATTTTGGCCAAACTGATTGATGTAAGGAATAAAAAATAATCCCAGATTAATATTTAATAATTTGGAATTATTTATCTCGGTAATTACCAAACTAAATTCTTTGAAAAGTCTTATAATACAGCAAAAGAATCCTTTTTTGAGATTAGTTATAAGCCTTTACTAACTCTTCTAATGCATGCTGGGTAACTTTATTTATATTAACTAAAGGCAAACGTAAATTTGCCCGACAAATACCCATTATTTCTAAAACAGATTTGACACCAGCCGGATTTCCATCTGCAAATAATTGTTCAATAATGTCTGTTAATTTATAATGTAATTTTTGCGCCGCTTTTATATTGCCGCCTAAAATTTGACGTGTCATTTCTGAAAAATCTTTAGGAAATGCATTTGCGACAACGGAAATTACCCCATCTGCACCGCTTGCTATCATTGGTAAAGTAAGCATATCATCGCCGGAGATAACTGAAAAACCTTTCGGTTTGTATTTAATGATTTTCATGCACTGCTCTAAACTGCCTGATGCTTCTTTAATTGCAATTATGTTTTTAAATTCATTTGCCAGATTAATAGTTGTATCAGCTGCTATGTTTGAACCAGTTCGTCCCGGGACATTATATAATATTATTGGAACAGGACTAACTTCTGCAATTGATTTGTAATGCTCATAAATACCTCGTTGGTTCGGCTTATTATAATAAGGTGATACCGAAAGAATGGCATCAATATTATTAAAATCGGAAGTAATTTTAAGGCTGGCTAAAATTTCTTGAGTATTATTTCCTCCCAAACCAAGCACTAAAGGCACCCTTTTATTTATAGTTTCTATGACATGATTAATAACCGATGTTTTTTCTTCTTTCGATAATGTCACTGATTCTCCGGTTGTTCCAAGCACTACAATGTATTCAACTCCGCCTTTAATAATATGATTAACAAGTTTGCTTAATGATTTATAATCAATGCTGTTGTCTTTATTAAATGGAGTCACTATTGCGGCTCCTGTACCTCTAAATTTATCGTTTTTGCTCATAATAAAATAATGTTTTTGCGTATTTTCGGAAGTAAAGATAAATAATTTGGCAATTTGATAATATTACATTTTGAAAATTATATCATCATATTTTTAATTAAAAGATTTGCTGCGTCAGTATTTTCAAATCATGGTTTAATTTAGTTTTTATATAATGAAATCAGTTGTTTTGCAATGTTTTCAGGATGAAATCTTTGCGCAAATTCATAACCTTTCTCAGAAATTTGTTTACGGGTGCTTTCAGAATTTATAAGCAGATTTATTTTTTCGGCCAGCTCATTTTCATCCTTTGGATTAATATAAATACTGTCAGGACCTCCCGCTTCAGGGAAACATCCTCCTTGTGTAGTAATAACAGGGGCTTTGCTTGTTAATGCTTCAATAATAGGAATTCCGAACCCTTCAAATACGGAAGGGAAAACAAATACTGATGCCAAACTGTATATTACGGGTAAATCAGAATTAGTAACATTTTCAAGAAATTGAACCCGATTTTCCAGGTTGTTTTTCTGAATATACTCCATCACTATTTTGAAATAACTTTTCTTCTTACCAATAATTACTAACGGAATATCTTTTACTTGTTTTAATGCTTTTATCAAGGTCAATAAATTTTTCCGTTCTTCTATTGTTCCGACATACAGCAAAAAATTATCAGGCAGCTTGTGCTTTGCAGTTACCTGCTCGATTTGTTCTGATGAAGGCTTCTGGTAGTATAACTCATCACAGCTTTGGTAGATTACT
>CAISYK010000425.1 GCA_903889605.1 uncultured Bacteroidota bacterium | reverse complement strand
ATTTATAAATCGTCAGCCGTTTTTACAAAAGCAAAAACAGTTCCGTTAGGAGATTCCATTTACATAAGTTATGATTCAGAAAATCCCGAAAATAGCATACCGGTTTTTGATTCACTCCATTTAAATAATGAATAATTTTAAAAAAAATCAAATTATTTAATTTTTACGAATTATATGTAAAGACAATTGTTCATTGACTTTTAAGGCCGTTAAACTTTTACTAAAAAAACAGACTGTTGTACAGTTTACATGTCACGACCTTTGTTTAAAGGTCTTTTAGACTGTTGCGTTTTATTGTGAAACAAAATTGTTTTTTAAAATACGACCAGTGTGTTTTTACAAACCGTGTGTAACGACCATTGGTTGGGTGTAACGACCATTATTTAAAGGACTTACAGACTGTTTCGTTTTAATGTGAAACAAAATTATTTTTTAAAATACGACTGGTGTGTTTTTACGAATTGGGTGTAACGACCATTATTTAAAGGACTTACAGACCTTTGTACTTGGACTTTTCTCGAATTTGTAATTCGACTGAAAAGTAAACATGCGCACAACATCACCTAAATGATAAAGCCGTTTATAGTAAGCTTCATCATTTCGGTTCGCAATGAAAATAGGTCGTGGCAAAAACATTTCACAGCGGAAGAAAATTATTTTTAATTTGTTTTTGCCACTGGTAATTTTATAATTTTGTTTACGAAGTCGGCTTCACCATTTAGCTTGCCGTTGGTGGCAGTGGTTTCTTTATTTCGAAGTCCGTAATACACAAGTCCAATTACCTGCTGTTCGTAACACACAAGTCCAATTACCCGCAGGCCGTAACACACAAGTCCAATTACCTGCAGTTCGTAACACCCAAGTCCAATTACCCGCCATTAGTAACCCAAAAGTCCAATTACACAAGGTTCTTAACACAAAAGTCCGATTACCAGCAGTTCACCACTCCTCAGCTATTAATAATACGGTCTTAGCGAAAAGTCAAAGGTAGCACAAAATTGTCTACGTAGTTTTGATAACCAAAGGTTTAGCCAACTAAAAATGAAATATGTAATGAAAAACATTTGCTTACTCGTTTTCTTTCTTGGGATTTTTTTGGTTGCAAGAGGGCAATCTTTTAATTGGGTTGGTTCGGATTATTATGCTCCCGAAAATAAAATAACAAGCACAAGTTGTGATAAATATGGAAATGTTTTTTACGGAGGTTTTTTTTATGAGGGACCAAACGGAGGATATATTGCTAAATATTCAAGTAATAATACTTTGATTTGGAAAGATACTATAATGAACTTGGGTTGGTTAAAAAGTATTGTGGATGAAAATGGGAATTTATACATTACAGGTTGGGGGAACGCATCATTTGGTCAGTGTTCCATATTGGATAGTGTCGGTAGTGGTTTTATAGTTAAGTATGATTCTTTAGGAGTTTGTTTGTGGGCAAAAAAAATACCATATGCACTTTGTTACGATATAATTCTTGACAGCAATAATATTTTCATAACTGGTTATGCATATGATAACGCAGTGTTTGATACTTTGACTCTTGCAAATGGACGACATACATTTGTTGCAAAATATACCAATGATGGAAATGCTATTTGGGTAAAAGGTTATACTTATGGAAGCAATCGATGGCCTTCCTATTTAATTAAAAAAAATGAATCCTCAATCTATATTTCTGGCGATAAATCCGATGATAGCAAAGGATTTGTTTCGAGATTGAGTATAAATGGAGATTCTATTTGGATCATGACAACACCTCATAGTCCGAATGGTATTGCCATTGATAACCACAACAAAATATATGCAGTAGGTGATGTTTATAGACAAGAAATAATTGATAATATAGTTTATGGCAATAATAATATTGAAGGGTCTGGATTCCTCGTAAGATTTGATGAGAATGGGAATTTAGATTCTGTCAAAGTTATTACTCCAAGTGGTGGTTATTTCGCAAGTTTTCAATTTACGGGTATTGATATTAAAGATAATATT
>CAISYK010000424.1 GCA_903889605.1 uncultured Bacteroidota bacterium | reverse complement strand
CCAATTTGCATTCATAGAAGTACAAGTAAAGTTATCAGCGGCCAATGCTGTAGGAGCAAAAGGGGCCGCAGTTACAACTACTGTAGTATTCGAATTTAAACTGGTGCTGCAGCCATTGCTTGCACGTAAACGATAATAATAAGAAGTGTTTAATGTTAAGCCTGTTAAATTATAAGTAGTTACATTGCTTACATTCAGGTTATTGTAAGTTCCAACAAATGTGCCGAATGATGAACTGGTAGAAACATCTAAAAAATAGGTGGTCGCACCAGCTGATGGAGCCCAGTTAGCATTCATTGAAGTACAGGTAAAGTTGGAAGCTGCAACTGCAGTTGGAGCAATTGGTGCAGTTGTGCCAATGTTTATTGTATTGGAATTTAAACTGGTGCTGCAGCCATTGCTTGCGCGTACACGGTAATAATAAACAGTGTTTACTGTTAAACCAGTTACGTTAAGGGTGGTTACATTGCCCGCATTTAAATTACTGTAAGCAGGCAAAATCGCTGTAAAGGCGGCATCTGTGGCAACATCTAAAAAATAAGTTGTTGCCCCTGAAACGGCGCCCCAATTGGCATTCATCGAAGTACATGTAAAGTTGGAAGCTGCAGTAGCAGTTGGAGAAACCGGAGCTGTTGTTCCAACGCTTATTGTATTGGAATTTAAACTGGTACTGCATCCATTACTTGCACGTATGCGGTAATGATAGGTTGTGTTTGCTATTAACCCGGTAACATTATAGGTAGTCGCAGAGCCAACGTTCAAATTGTTGTAACCTGTGACAAACGCAGTAAATGCAGCATCGGTAGCAACATCTAAATAGTAAATAGTCGCGCCGAAAACAGCCCCCCAATTCGCATTCATGGAAGTACATGTAAAGTTGGACGCTGATGTTGCAGTCGGAGCTATTGGAGCTGTTGTCCCAACTGTTATCGTGTTGGAATTTAAACTGGTACTGCATCCATTACTTGCACGTATGCGGTAATAATATGTGGTGTTTGCAGTTAAACCTGTAATATTATAAGTTGTTGCGCTGCCTACGTTCAAATTGCTGTATGTTCCAACAAATGTAGCAAATGTTGCACTGGTGGACACATCTAAGAAATAAGCTGTTGCACCAGTAACGGCACCCCAATTTGCATTCATCGATGTACAGGTAAAGTTGTCTGCGTCAGTGGCGGTTGGAGAAACCGGAGCTGTGGTACCAACGGTTATGGTATTGGAATTTAAACTGGTGCTGCAGCCATTACTTGCACGTATGCGGTAATAATATGTTGTATTGGCCGTTAAACCAGTGATATTATAAGTTGTAACATTGGCTACGTTCAAATTATTATAGGTTCCAACAAATGTTGCGAATGAAGCACTAGTGGATACATCTAAATAATAAATAGTTGCACCAACAACGGCACCCCAGTTTGCATTCATGGAAGTACATGTAAAGTTTGATGCAGGAGTTGCTGCCGGAGCAATAGGAGCTGTTGTTCCTACGGTAATAGTATTGGAATTTAAACTGACACTGCAGCCATTACTTGCGCGTACACGATAATAATATGTGGTGTTTGCAGTTAAACCTGTAATATTTTCAGTAGTTGCACTTCCTACGTTCAAATTGCTGTATGTTCCTACAAAAGTTGCAAATGTTGAACTTGTAGATACATCTATAAAATAAGCTGTCGCACCAGAAACGGCACCCCAATTTGCATTCATGGAAGTACATGTAAAGTTATCAGCGTCAGTAGCTGTAGGAGCAACCGGCGCAGTAGTACCAACTGTGATTGTATTGGAATTTAAACTGGTACTGCAGCCATTACTTGCACGCATGCGGTAATAATAGGTTGTGTTTGCGGTTAAACCAGTAATATTATAAGTTGTTACGTTTGCTACGTTCAAATTATTATATGTACCAGCAAATGTTGCGAATGTTGAAACTGTAGAAACATCTAAATAATAAATGGTTGCACCTGCCACTGCACCCCAATTTGCATTCATGGAAGTACATGTAAAGTTAGATGCTGGAGTTGCAGCCGGAGCAATAGGAGCAGTAGTTCCAACGGTTATGGTATTGGAATTTAAACTTATACTGCAGCCGTTACTTGCCCGTATACGATAATAATATGTGGTGTTTGGTGTTAAACCTGTTATGTTATAAGTTGTTGCACTGCCAACATTCAAATTACTGTATGTTCCTACAAATGTTGCGAATGTTGAACTGGTAGATACGTCTAAGAAATAAGCTGTTGCGCCTGAAACTGCCCCCCAGTTGGCATTCATTGTTGTACAAGTAAAGTTATCAGCGGCAGTGGCTGTAGGAGAAACCGGAGCTGTTGTGCCTACGGTTATTGTATTGGAATTTAAACTGGTACTGCAGCCGTTGCTTGCGCGTATGCGGTAATAATAAGTAGTGTTTGCTGTTAAACCGGTTATATTATAGGTGGTCACACTGCCAACGTTCAGGTTACTGTAACCAGTTACAAACGCAGTGAATGCAGCATCTGTTGCTACATCTAAATAATAAATAGTTGCACCAGATACAGCACCCCAGTTTGCATTCATGGAAGTACAAGTAAAGTTGGACGCGACAGAGGCTGCCGGAGCAATTGGAGCTGTTGTACCAACGGTGATTGTATTGGAATTTAAACTTGTACTGCAGCCATTACTTGCACGTATGCGGTAATAATATGTTGTGTTCGCGGTTAAACCTGTAATGTTATAAGTTGTCACGTTGGCTACGTTCAAATTGCTGTAGGTTCCTACAAATGTTGCGAAAGCTGAGCTTGTAGATACATCTAAAAAATAAGCTGTTGCACCTGAAACTGCACCCCAATTAGCATTCATCGATGTACAGGTAAAGTTATCGGCTGCAGTTGCTGTTGGAGAAACAGGAGCAGTCGTACCTACGGTGATTGTATTGGAATTTAAACTTATGCTGCAGCCATTACTTGCGCGCACACGATAATAATACGTAGTGTTAGGTGTTAAGCCTGTTATATTATAAGTTGTTGCACTTCCTACGTTCAAATTGCTGTATGTTCCTACAAATGTTGCGAAAATTGAACTAGTAGATACATCTAAGAAATAAGCTGTTGCACCTGAAACTGCACCCCAGTTAGCATTCATCGATGTGCAGGTAAAGTTATCAGCAACCGAGGCTGTTGGAGAAACAGGAGCTGTTGTACCTACAGTTATAGTATTGGAATTTAAACTTGTACTGCAGCCGTTACTTGCTCGTATACGGTAA
This sequence comes from uncultured Bacteroidota bacterium, assembly GCA_903889605.1. GTDB lineage: Bacteria > Bacteroidota > Bacteroidia > 2-12-FULL-35-15 > 2-12-FULL-35-15 > 2-12-FULL-35-15. The sequence goes on along the minus strand of CAISYK010000424.1, from coordinate 10,860 downwards.
TAATATGTTGTGTTTGCTGTTAAACCTGTTATATTATATGTAGTCACACTGCCTACGTTTAAGTTACTGTAACCGGTTACAAAAGCGGTGAATGCAGCATCAGTTGCTACATCTAAATAGTATAAAGTTGCACCAGCAACTGCACCCCAATTAGCATTCATTGATGTACAGGTAAAGTTGGAAGCTGCTGCAGCAGCCGGAGCAATTGGAGCGGTTGTACCAACGGTAATAGTATTGGAGTTTAAACTGATACTGCAGCCATTGCTTGCGCGGATACGATAATAATATGTAGTATTTGCAATTAATCCAGTAATATTATATGTTGTTGCACTTCCAACATTTAAATTGCTGTAAGTACCAACAAATGTAGCGAATGTTGAACTGGTGGATACATCTAAAAAATAAGCCGTTGCACCTGAAACTGCGCCCCAATTAGCATTCATTGATGTACATGTAAAGTTATCAGCTGCAGTGGCCGTAGGAGAAACCGGAGCCGTTGTACCTACAGTGATTGTATTAGAATTTAAACTGGTACTGCAGCCATTACTTGCACGTATACGGTAATAATATGTCGTGTTTGGAGTTAATCCAGTAATATTGTAAGTTGTCACGTTGGCGACGTTCAAATTACTGTAGCCAGTGACAAACGCAGTAAATGCTGCATCGGTTGCTACATCTAAATAGTAAATAGTTGCGCCAGCCACTGCCCCCCAATTCGCATTCATTGAAGTACAGGTAAAGTTGGACGCAGATGTTGCTGCCGGAGCAATTGGAGCTGTTGTACCTACAGTGATTGTATTGGAATTTAAACTGGTGCTGCAGCCATTACTTGCACGTATACGATAATAATATGTTGTATTAGGTGTTAAACCTGTAATATTTTCAGTAGTTGCACTGCCAACATTCAAATTGCTGTATGTTCCAACAAATGTTGCGAATGTTGAACTTGTAGATACATCTATAAAATATGCTGTTGCACCTGAAACTGCACCCCAATTCGCGTTCATCGATGTGCAGGTAAAGTTATCAGCACCTGTTGCTGTCGGAGCAATTGGAGCTGTCGTACCTACGGTGATTGTATTGGAATTTAAACTGGTACTGCAGCCGTTACTTGCACGTACACGGTAAAAATAAGTGGTGTTTGCAATTAACCCAGTTACGTTATAAGTCGTTACGTTGGCTACGTTCAAATTAGTGTAACCGGTTACAAAAGCAGTAAATACTGCATCGGTTGCTATATCTAAATAGTAAATAGTCGCACCAGCAACTGCACCCCAGTTTGCATTCATGGAAGTACAGGTAAAGTTAGATGCTGTAGACGCCGCAGGAGCAATTGGAGCTGTTGTACCAACAGTGATTGTATTAGAATTTAAACTTGTACTGCAGCCATTGCTTGCACGAATACGGTAATAATATGTGGTGTTTGCAATTAAACCTGTAATATTATAAGTTGTTGCACTGCCTACGTTCAAATTGCTGTAAGTACCCACAAATGTTGCGAATGTTGAACTAGTGGATACATCTAAAAAATAAGCTGTTGCACCTGAAACTGCCCCCCAATTCCCATTCATGGAAGTACATGTAAAGTTATCAGCGCCTGTTGCTGTAGGAGCAATTGGAGCTGTTGTACCTACGGTGATTGTATTGGAATTTAAACTTGTACTGCAGCCGTTACTTGCACGTACACGGTAATAATATGTTGTATTTGGAATTAAACCAGTTATATTATAAGTTGTCACATTGGCAACGTTCAAATTACTGTAGCCCGTTACAAATGAAGTAAATGCGGCATCAGTTGCAACATCTAAGTAGTAAATAGTCACACCAGCAACTGCCCCCCAATTTGCATTCATTGAAGTACAGGTAAAGTTTGATGCTGCTGTTGCTGCAGGAGCAATTGGAGCGGTTGTACCTACGGTGATTGTATTCGAATTTAAGCTGGTACTGCAGCCGTTGCTTGCACGTATACGATAATAATATGTTGTGTTTGCAATTAACCCAGTAATATTATAAGTCGTTGCTGTGCCGACATTCAAATTGCTGTAAGTTCCAACAAATGTTGCAAATGTTGAACTTGTGGATACATCTAAAAAATATGCTGTTGCACCTGGAACCGCGCCCCAATTAGCATTCATCGAAGTACAGGTAAAGTTATCTGCTGGTGAAGCAGCGGGAGCAATCGGAGCCGTGGTGCCGACTGTTATTGTATTGGAATTTAAACTGATGCTGCAGCCGTTGTCAGCACGTATTCTGTAATAATAAGTAGTGTTGGCTATTAAACCTGTTATATTATATGTAGTTACATTGCCTGTATTCAAATTGCTGTAACCGGTCACAAATGCAGTAAATGCAGCGTCAGTTGCAACATCTAATAAATAGGTGGTTGCACCAGAAACTGCCCCCCAGTTTGCATTCATTGAAGTACATGTAAAATTGGAAGCAGCTGTTGCGGTTGGAGAAAGAGGAGCTGTTGTGCCAACTGTTACTGTATTTGAATTCAAACTAATGCTGCAGCCATTATCTGCACGGACACGATAATGATAAGTGGTATTTGGAGTTAAGCCTGTTACGTTATATGTGGTTACGTTACCAACATTAAGGTTATTGTATCCTGTAACGAATGTTGTGAATGAAGCACTTGTTGAAACGTCTAATAAATAGTTGGATGAACCAGAAACGGCGCCCCAATTAGCATTCATGGAAGTACATGTAAAGTTAGAAGCGGGTGTTGCTGTTGGAGAAACAGGTGCTGTTGTCGCCACAGTTATTGTATTTGAATTTAAACTGATCAGACAGCCATTGTCAGCACGCACGCGGTAAAAATAAGATGTATTAGGGGTTAAACCGGTTACATTATAAGTTGTAACAAAGCCTGCATTTAAATTATTGTACCCTGGTACCATTGCAGTAAATGCAGCATCGGCAGCTACATCAATAAAATACTGAGTTGCACCTGAAACGGCACCCCAGTTTGCATTCATTGAAGTACAGGTAAAATTCGATGCTGCCGTTGCAGTTGGAGATATAGGGGCAGTTGTGCCGACGCTAATAGTATTAGAATTTAAACTTGTGCTGCAGCCATTATTTGCACGTATACGGTAATGATAAGTGGTATTTGCAACTAAGCCAGTTACATTATATGTAGTTACGTTTCCAACAAGAAGATTGTTATAACCAGTAACGAAGGTTGTGAATGCTGCATCTGTAGCAACATCTATAAAGTATGTTATCGCACCTGAAACCGCCCCCCAATTTGCATTCATGGAAGTACAGGTAAAGTTGGAAGCAGATGTAGCTGTTGGAGAAATCGGAGGGGAAGTAGCAACAGTTATTGTATTGGAATTTAAACTGATAAGACATCCATTATCAGCACGAACACGGTAATAATAAGTGGTGTTGGCGGTTAAACCAATTACATTATAGGTAGTTACGTTACCTACGTTTAAATTACTATAACCAGCAACAAATGCAGTGAATGAAGCATCAGTAGCGACATCTAAAAAGTATTGTGTTGCAGCAGAAACTGCACCCCAATTCGCATTCAAAGAAGTACAAGTAAAATTATCAGCTGAAGTTGCTGTTGGAGAAATAGGAGGAGTAGTTCCAATGCTTACCGTATTGGAATTTAAACTAATGCTGCAGCCATTATCTGCACGCAGTCGATAATGATAAATGGTATTTGGAATCAGGCCGGTAATATTATATGTGGTTACGTTTCCAACATTAAGATTGCTGTAACCTGTGACGAAGGTTGTGAAGGAAGCATCAGTAGCTACATCTAAAAAATAAGTGATAGCACCAGAAACTGCTCCCCAGTTTGCATTCATTGAAGTACAGGTAAAATTTGAAGCCGATGTTGCAGTAGGCGAAATAGGAGGAGTAGTGCCAACTGTAATTGTGTTGGAATTCAAACTGGTACTGCAGCCGTTGTCTGCTCGTATACGGTAATGGTAAACTGTGTTTGCCACCAAGCCTGTTACATTATAAGTAGTAACATTTCCAACATTCAAATTACTGTAAGCTGGTAAAATTGAAGTGAAAGAAGCATCCGTTGCAACATCAAGGAAGTAAGTGGTTGCACCTGGAACGGCACCCCAATTTGCATTCATAGATGTACAGGTGAAGTTTGAAGCATTTGTTGCAGTGGGCGAAATCGGAGCGGTAGTACCAATGCTTATTGTATTGGAATTTAAACTGGTGCTGCAGCCATTGTCGGCACGTATACGGTAATGATAAGTTGTATTTGCAATTAAGCCAGTTACATTATATGTAGTTACATTGCCAACATTCAAATTACTGTAAGATGGTAAAATTGAAGTGAATGATGCATCGGTTGCTACGTCTAAAAAATAAGTAGTTGCCCCTGGAACAGCGCCCCAGTTTGCATTCATTGTAGTACAGGTAAAATTGGAAGCAGCTGTTGCTGTCGGAGAAATCGGAGCTGTCGTACCAATGCTAACTGTATTGGAATTTAAACTTATGCTGCAGCCATTATCAGCTCTTACACGGTAAAAATAAGTAGTGTTTGCAATTAATCCTGTAATATTATAAGTGGTTACGTTACTTACATTAAGGTTGCTGTACCCAGTTACAAATGCAGTAAATGCAGCATCGGTTGCAACATCTAAATAGTATAAAGTAGCACCAACCACTGCTCCCCAATTTGCATTCATGGAAGTACAGGTAAAATTGGAAGCTGCGGTTGCTGTCGGAGAAATAGGAGCAGTAGTTCCAATGCTTATTGTATTTGAATTTAAACTAATGCTGCAGCCATTGTCGGCACGTACCCTGTAATAATAGGTAGTATTTGCGGTTAACCCAATTATATTATATGTAGTTACATTGCCGACATTCAAATTGCTGTAACCGCTAACAAAAGCGGTAAAAGCAGCATCTGCAGCAACATCTAAATAGTATATATTGGCGCTTGGTACAGCCCCCCAATTTGCATTCATGGAAGTACAGGTAAAGTTATCAGCAGGTGTTGCTGTTGGAGAAATAGGAGCAGTGGTTCCAATGCTTATAGTATTGGAATTTAAACTGATGCTGCAGCCATTGTCGGCACGTACTCTGTAATAATATGTTGTGTTTGCCACCAGCCCAACTATATTATAAGTAGTTACGTTGCCTACATTCAAATTGTTATAGCCGGTCACTATTGCCGAGAATGCTGCATCAGTTGCAACATCTAAAAAATAGTTGCTCGCTCCTGAAACGGCACCCCAGTTTGCATTCATGGAGGTCCAGGTAAAGTTATCAGCGGGTGTTGCAGTTGGAGAAACTGGTGCTGTAGTTCCAAAGGTTATAGTATTGGAATTTGAACTGGTGCTGCAGCCGTTGTCGGCACGTACACGGTAATAATAAGTCGTGTTTGCTGTTAGATTAGTTACATTATAGGTGGTTACATTGTTTACAATCAAATTTGAATAACCAGAAACAAACGAAGTGAATGCAGCATCCGTGGCAACATCTAAAAAATAGGAAGTGGCACCTGATGATGCACCCCAGTTTGCATTCATAGATGTACAAGTAAAGTTGGAAGCAGGAGTTGCAGTCGGAGCAACAGGAGCAGAAGTACTAACTAAAATTGTATTGGAAAACAAGCTGGTGTCGCATCCGTTACCAGCCCTTACTCTGTAATAATAATTGGTATTTATAGTAAGCCCGATTATATTATAAGTCGTTACATTGTTTACGTTCACATTATTGTATCCGGTTACAAATGTACCGCTGCTGAATAATGGGGTGGAAGATACTTCTAAAAAATAAGTGGTTGCTCCAGCCGATGCCCCCCAATTGGCATTCGCTGAGGTACATGTAAAGTTGGAGGGTGCTGTTGCTGTAGGAGAAACCGGAGCAGTAGTGCTGACAATGATAGTATTGGAATTTAAACTGATATCACAGTCATTTACTGCACGGACTCTGTAATAATATGTAGTACTTGGAAGTAAACCGATTACAGCGTAAGAAGTTACGGTGCCAACATTATAACTGTTGTAAATACCCACAGGCAGAGTGAATGCAGCATCAGTGGCAACATCTAAAAGGTAAGTTGTGGCACCTGAAGTTACTCCCCAATTAGCATTAAAGGAAGTACATGTAAAATCGGAAGCAGGAAGTGCTACCGGAGAAACAGAAGCGGAGGAAAGTCGAATTGGTAAACATAAAGTGTCGCTGGTTTCGCAGGTATTTGAAGCTGTTACGCAGACATTGCCATCCAGAGTCCCAAAATTAACAGTGATGCTTGTGGTTCCTTGTCCGCTAGCTATAGTAGAACCGGGAGGCACCGTCCAATGATAACCAGTAGGATTGGCACCCGAAACGGTTTGGATAGAATAAGGGATCCCTGTAGAATTCTTGCAGGCATCAATAATTCCGCCAATAGTACTGGATATATGAAGACCATCAACAGAGCCCCAAGTCGTACCATTCCAATAGTTAAAAACATTACAATCTGTATTATAAATCAGCAATCCGGTTGCCGGTGATGCGATTGCATTACGCTGAACAACAGTCATCCTTGGAATTAATAGACCTTTATCAAGAGCTGTCAAGTCAAGGAGTGAACTTGGATGCGGATTTAGAGTTCCGATACCCATATTATTTTGAGAGTATATCCCAGAACCTTCCCATAGAAAAGAAGAGAAAAACATTATGGTAAGGGTGATTGCTGCAATAATGTATTTTGCTTTCATAATTTTAGGGTAATTATATTGTTTCATAAATATATCTTTATAATCAATCTTAAATAATTTATATTTTTTTATTGCTCTAAAATCTTTATCTCAGTTCTGCGGTTCATTTGTCTTCCTTCATCAGTCTCATTGCTGGCGATCGGATTTAATTCACCATACCCTTTCGCCACGAGCATATCCCTGCTGATTCCGGAGGCAAAAAGGTAATCCACAACAGCCTGTGATCTTGCCTGCGAGAGGGTGTAATTATATTCATCTGAGCCCTGGCTGTCAGTATAGCTGGCTATCTCAATTTTAATGTCTGTATTTAAATTCAACAATTTTACTAAACGATTAAGTTCCGAAATTGATTCAGGGCGCAATGTAGGTTTGCCGTAATCATAGAAAATATTTTTTAGAGCTATTTTACTACCAACAATAAATTTTTGTAATGGAATAGTCTTACGAATTTCTTTATAAGCCGCCGAAAGCGGTATATCAAAGTTTTCGGAATAAAACAAATATCCTTTCTTTTTTATGGCTATCCCATAATTTTTACCCGCAGGAAGAGAAACAAGGTATTTTCCTGTTACACTATTTGATTTCACGTTGGCAATAACTAGATTTTTATCATTATCAATTATATCTATATCTGCACCCAAAGGGTCAAACGAATCAAAATCAATAACGATTCCTTTAAATAAAGTAAGTCTAGTATCACTTCTAGTTTTAAAATTTATTTCGTAAATATCTTTGTTCCCAAGGCCATCAGGCCGTACTGAAGCAAAATAACCTGTTTTCCCATATGCTGTAAGGCTGAAATACAAATCATCCTCGGGCGTATTAATGGTATCACCCAAACTTACCGGTGTGCCCCAACTCCCATTTTCAAATACTGATTTAAAAATATCATATCCTCCAATGCTGTTATGTCCTTTTGAACTAAAATAAAGTGTTTTTCCATCAGGATGAATGAAAACACCTTCTTCATTCTTCGGTGAATTTATAACCGGACCAAGATTCTCTGCTTTTCCCCAGCCTTTTATTTCCTGATGACAAACCCATATATCACCACCGCCTTCTCCCCCCTTGCGGTTGCTTACAAAATAAATAGTACGTCCATCCGGCGAAATACTTGCTGATGATTCATGAAATCTTGAATTAATTGGTGCAGGCAGTTTAATTGGTTCAGACCATTCATCCCCCATTAAATCAGATTCGTATATATTCCCGTCAGGATCGCCTCTATAAATCAACATTCGCTGTCCATCATTAGATAGAGCTATTGCGGAATTATTTTTCCATTTTTGATTTATAGTTTCTCCCAGCATTTTTGCTTCGCTCCATTTCCAAGTCATATCGTCGTAATAAGAAACATAAATATTTTCCATTCCCATAACGTTTTTTTCAATGTCGTCTTTAAGTATAGGACGCCTTGACGTATATATCATCATCAATCCATCAGCCGAAATAACCGGTGCGTATTCATCAAAAGGCGAATTTATAGCTTTGCCCACGTTTGTAATAGTCTGTTTTGGCAAATTTTCCTTATTCTGGCTAATAGCTTGAAAAGTAATCACCAGTACTAATGGTAAAATAAATGTTTTTATTTGCATTATGTTAGTCTAATAATCTAGCAGAAGAATGGTTAAAAGGATTAGGAGTAAGAAATCTCAATGAAATTTCAAATCCGCCTTTACCTCTTGTTCCTTTTGCTAATGATGAAGTATTAATGTCATAGCTAAGACCTACGGCATAATTAGAATATTCAAACAACAGCATAGGAATTACTGCGTCATTCGTACGATACTGCGCTCCCATGGATAAAGCCATTCCCTGAACATATCCTGTATATCTTGATTTCGCTTTTAAAGTCCAGCGTACCATTGCGCCAAGGTCCAACTCATAACATTTGCCTTGCTTAAATAATACTACTGACGGCATAATACCATAATTGGTATTAGCAATACCTATATGAGCATCACCGTGAATAACAAATTTTGAATATAGATTGTCGGTAATGGTTGAAGCGTAAGGATCTAATTTTTGCTTCGGCCGGTTGATATGAAATGCTGCAATTCCAAAATTTACCTTTAACTGATTATCCCCTGCTGCAGATGTTCTATTTTCAAGGTAATTCCATGCTAGTCCTGCTGAAAAATCACCAAAGTGGTAAGGAGGTATAGAAATAACATCATTGGTAGGCAAAGACGCGTTGTATGCACCGGTTTCATTATCATATTGGCTGTCCCACTGCATACCATCAGTAGAGATGCTTTTCTGAACATACCCGCCTTGTATACCGCCTGAAACCGCCTGGCTGCTGGTCACATAAACAATTCCGGCAATGGAAATATTCAGCTGGCTGGTGCCTAATTTTAAATCGCCAGCTACATCTTTAAAAGCATTAATTCCGGCGCCAACATACCCGGCAGAAAACTTTTTAGCAAACAAATGAGTATCATAAGAGAAGGAAGAGGTTCTGTAAGCTGCTCCCTTTTCAGCCATACCTAACCATTGATTTTTATAATTAATAAAAGCCCTGTGATCACCTCTGTCAATGCCTGTATATGCAGGATTAAGCATCAAAGGAGTCATTGAATACTGAGAAAAATGAATGTCCTGCGCGAAAGCCCGGTCTGCGCCACTAAAAAGGATGCAGAACAATGTGTAAAAGGCAATACAAATAAAGTATGTTTTTTTCATTGTCTTGGTGGTGCTTGGATTTTACATTGTATTTTTCTCCTTCTCCTCCTCTTAGGGAAAATAGGGAATACTATCTTAATAGCGTAAAATTTCCTTTTTTCTTAATTTCGTCTCCGTTTTTTAATTTCCCTTGAATAAAATAAACAAATACGCCTAAGTTCAGAGGCTGTCCCTTGTATGTTCCGTCCCATCCTGTATTTATATCATCTGTTTCAAATACTTTTTCACCCCAGCGGTCGTAAATTACAAAATGAATTTCAACAATTCCTTTTCCTCTGGCAAACATAATATCGTTGTGGCCATCACCATTCGGAGAAAATATAGTCGGAACATAAACTTCTGACGATAGTTCAACATTTAAAGATAATACAAATGGGTTACCTGAGAAATCGTCAAAAGCTTTTGCAGTTAAGCCTCTAAAGCCATAACGGCTTGTATGCGGTGCCAATCCAGTATTTTTCCACTCTGAGAGATCTTTCCAATGAGCAACAATATCATAATCGCCATCCACTGTATCACGATAATAAATTGTAAGGTCTGCTTTGGAGCCTCCGGAAGTGCGTTCTATTCTATGGTAGAAGTTCGGATTAGAAACGCCTACTATAGCCTCTTTTACTGAAAGGTCAAATCCTTCGGTAGTGGCATCAACATTTGCCATTCTCACCTTAAATGAATTTGCGGCAACCTCATTAGGAGTAATATCAATAGGGCGGTAGCGAACAGATCCTGCGCTTGAACCAACAGGGAAAAAGTATGGGCTTGCATAAAGTGTATTGCGCGAAAGCCCTCCAATATCCAAGCTGCTTACAAACCCATTGGTATCAGTATGCGTAACAGCCCCGGTATCGGTAGTCAAAACAAAAGCAGTGTTAGCGCCTATTTCAAATTCACGATTGGTGAGTGCAAGGGTATCTTCAATTTCCACATCAACTCCTGTAAGGTGTTTAATTCCAGTACCAGCCAAATTTAGATTATTGAAATGAGTCAAGGTGCTGCCGCTGATAGTTTGGACTGAACTGTCAAAATGCACCCATCCGTTATTTCCAGCAGTAAATATTTTGTCAGAAGGATTATTATTTTTCCAATTGCCTGAAATATAAAAAACACCATCGTTTGTAATTTTGCCGTCAAGGGCATGGGTTACATTGCCTAATATAATAACAGAATCATTAGTATTTTTAATAAAGGTGCCATTGTTAATTACATCAACCTGGGAAAAAGAAAAAGCAGGCAGTAACAATAACGGTAAGATAATACTATATAAGGCTATTGAAGAGTAACTGTTGTCTGAGGGCATGTATTCCCATTTACGGATTGACATTTGCGGGATGCAAACCTTCGGTTCCAATGGTTTTTGGAGTAGGTATCTAAAGAGAAAAATCACACAGGAATATGACCAGTCAAGAAATAAAAACAGCCTGCTGTATGGGGTATTATATATGTTAAATTCCCTTTTCATGAAGACAAATATAATAATTTT
>CAISYK010000423.1 GCA_903889605.1 uncultured Bacteroidota bacterium | reverse complement strand
ATTCGCTCATTTAATTTTGCCGACACACCGTTTGTTAGATGCTGCTTCTGAAGCAAGTAAAGGCAAAGAGAAGATTGGCTCCACACTAAAAGGTATCGGTCCGACTTATATGGATAAAACAGGCCGTAACGGATTGCGTGTCGGTGATATCGACAGTCCTGATTTTAAAACTAAATACAATGCATTAGTTGAAAAGCATAAACAATTATTGGCTTTTCATAATTATCAGTATAATCTTGCTGAGCTTGAACCGGCATGGTTTGAAGGAATTGAAGTTTTAAAAAGTTTAAAACGTGTAGAAAGCGAACATTATATTGACGAGGCTTTAAAAAGCCATAAAGCGATATTAGCTGAAGGAGCCCAAGGTTCATTATTGGATATTGATTTTGGATCCTATCCTTTTGTTACATCTTCAAACACAATATGTGCAGGAGCATGCACAGGTTTAGGAATTGCTCCGAATAAAATCGGCAATGTTTTCGGTATTTTTAAAGCATATTGTACAAGAGTTGGCAGCGGGCCTTTCCCAACAGAACTGGAAGATGAAACGGGAGAACAAATACGTCGGATTGGTAATGAGTTCGGGTCTACCACAGGTCGTCCAAGACGCACAGGATGGCTTGATCTGCCAGCACTTAAATATGCTATAATGATAAACGGCGTTACCGAATTAATAATGATGAAAGCTGATATATTAAGCGGTTTCGAAACTATTAAAGTTTGTACCCATTATAATTATAAAGGTGAAAAAATCGATTACCTGCCGTATGATTATTCTCCTGAATTACTATCACCAATTTATAAAGAATTAAAAGGCTGGAACCAGGATTTAACCAGCTTTCACAACCCGGAACAAATGCCTGAAGCATTAAATGAATACATTGCATTTATTGAGCGTGAAGCCGGAGTTCCTATTTCAATTGTTTCAGTAGGTCCTGACCGGACTCAAACATTGATGCGAAGCCCCACCCCAGCTCTCCCATAAGGAGATGGTGTGTAACCCCTAAAATTAAGAATTGAAAACTAATTTTATCCGCAGCCGCATTACTTACAATAATCCCATCCATTTGAAAAAGATTGGGATATGTCTTTTTTTGCTTTTATTTTTAATTCCTTTCCTATCATTTTCTCAAAAAAAAGTCGAAATTCTAAATGCAGGCTCATTAAAATTTGCAAATAACATTGCCGAAGGCGCTAAACGGTTAATTGGTGACGTGCAATTTAAACATGAGAATACATTGATGTTTTGCGACAGCGCTTATTTTTATTCCGATAATTCATTGGATGCTTTCGGGCATGTTCGTATTCAGCAAAACGATGGCAGCACCTTATATGGTGATTTTTTGAAATACAGCGGTGAAACTAAATTAGCTGTATTAACAAGGAATGTAAAAATAACCAAGGGGGACATGGAACTCACCACCGATGTATTAAATTATGACATATCAACAGGGATTGGTTATTACACAACTCCGGCCCGTATTGTAAATAAAGACAATGTACTTACGAGTGACAAAGGCTCATTTTTTTCAAAGACCAACGATTTTAATTTCAAAAAAAATGTAGTGCTTACCAACCCGCAATTTGTCATTAATTGTGATACTATGCGATATAATACTACTTCCAAAATCACATATTTCCTTGGCCCTACCACAATAAAAAGCAAAGAAAATCTCATTTACTGCGAGGACGGCTGGTATGATACAAATAACGATTTATCCCGTTTCAATAAAAATGCATACATTATCAGCAAAGAGCAGAAAATGATGGGAGATAGTCTTTATTACGATCGTAAGCAAGGTATCGGCAGAGGATATAAAAATATCCAAATTATAGATACAGCACAGAATATTACTATACAAGGTGATTATGCAATACATTACGAACAAACAGATTTATCATATGTTACAGGAAACGCAGTTATGATTCAGCGATTTGAAAAAGACACATTATATTTACATGCAGATACTTTGAAAGCAGTGAGCAGCGGCTTAGGACACAAAAAAATTCAGCCTAAGTTAGAAATTCAAGAACCAAAAGGCAAAGGCAAAGATTCGAAAAATAAAAAGAAAAAAGAAAAAGAAAAAGAACTTCCGGTCATTAAGGAAAAAGAAAACTCAGACGAGCAGACCTCAAACAGTAAACAATTATTTGCTTATCATAAAGTTAAATTTTATAAAAATGATATGCAGGGGAAATGCGATTCACTTGTATTTTCAACAACTGATTCTACGATGAAATTATACGGCAGACCTGTAATCTGGTCAGAAGAAAATCAGCTTACTGCCGACAGCATGAAAATATTAACCGGAGGAAAATCAATACGCGAGATAGAATTGAAAAGCAGCGGATTTATTGTATCCAAGGAGGACAGCATACATTATAACCAAATACGGGGGAAATACGTGAAAGGTTTTTTCAAGAAAAATGATTTGTACCTTATTAAAGTAGAAGGCAATGGACAAACAATTTATTATGACAAAGATAAAACTAAATTAAGAGCTGTAAATCGTGCCGACTGCACCAACTTAAATATTTATTTGAAAGATAAAAAAATGAATCACATTACATTTATTACAAAACCGGAAGCAACACTTTACCCGCTTGATAAAATAGATGTTAAAGAGCTTAAGCTAAAAGATTTCAATTGGAGAGGGCATGAACGTCCTCTAAAGGTTGCTGATATTTTTGTCTGGTAGTTTTTGGGAAATTCAATTTCAGAGAATTTATGTCGGTTCAAATGTATGATGGACTAAAAGCAATTATAGTACCCATTAATTCAATAACAGTTACAGTTTTTGTTAACAATCATAAAACATAATAGAAATGAAAAAAAAATTACCCGCAATAATTATTTCTCTTATACTGAGCGTTTCTTTTCAACAGGCAAATGCTCAATTGGCAAATGATACTATTTCATTTGAAATGCCTGCATCTGAAATTATAATTGCACCTTCAAACGGTAACTTATGGCAGATTGGCGTCCCCCAAAAAACATTTTTCAGCAGCGCTCATTCAGGAACAAAAGCCATTATCACCGATACAATAAATTATTATCCTCCTAACGATACATCTTCTTTTATTTATGTTATCAGAAATCCTTACACTCAAACCTGCCGGACCTGTATGGAGTTTTGGCATAAATACGATATGGATTCTATAGCTGATAAGGGTATTATTGACGCTTCTTATGACGGCGGTAATTCCTGGGTAAAGCTTAGTGATACTACCATTGTAAATAATTCGGATGCACACCTTCAGTGGAATGGAGATTTTCACGCAAGTAATGGAAATTATACTGATCATAAATTGATTACCTCAGGAAAATCTGACGGATGGATCAAATCAAGCTTTTGCTGGCAATGGTGGATTCCTGTTAGGACAGATACCATTATTTTACACCCCGACAGCCTGATGATACGCTTTACATTTTATTCAGATTCTGTTATAAATAGCAAAGAAGGCTGGATGATTGATGATATTGTAACTTCTTCTGCAGGGTATGAAGAATGCAGCGGTATTGAAGAAAATTCAATTACCGGGAATGTATTTGTTTATCCTAATCCTTTTTCCGCACAAACAACATTACGGACAAATAATATTTTGAAACACGCTTCTCTTAAGGTTTTCAATTCTTTAGGGCAGACAGTAAAACAAATAAAAAATATTTCGGGACAGACATATACTTTGCTGCGCGACAATCTTCCAAGCGGTTTATATTTCCTACGCTTAACCGAAGACAATAAGACTTTTGCATCAGGAAAATTATTAATCACTGACAACTGAGATTTTTTATAAGCAGGTTTGAATTTTCTGAAACAAGTCAATGTGTATTAGAGAGTTTTTGTTAATATCACTAAAAGCGCTCAATCTGCAGGAAAGCAACTTTGAAACTACTTTCCAAACATGCGTAACAGCTGGATTCCAAATGCCTGCCACCAAGGTGCAGAATAACGCAGTTTTGGCTTTTTTGCTTCTGCAGCTTTTACAATCTTACCTACAATACTTGCGGTAGATTTAGATTCAGTAAGCTTAAATTGCCTATCTTCTTTAGCTTTAATCTGATCAATAATCGGATAGAAAACAGATTTCTCATCCATCCAAACATATTTTTTAGCAATATTCTTTTGGTTAAATCCTGTATGATATCCGCCAGGTTCTATTATGCTGACATGAATATTTTTATGTACTCTGTGAATTTCACTTCTCATCGCTTCTGCACCGCTGGATAAAGCAAATTTTGACATGCAGTAAGGGCCTAAAAACGGCATGGTTATCTTTCCTGCCAGCGAACTAATAAATATTATAGTGCCTTCTTTTTTGTCAAACATTTTTTTTAGTACCAGCTGGCTGATTTCAAATGAGCAAAAAACATTGACTTCAAAATTATGTCTTACTTTATTAATGTCAATTTCTGCTAAGGATCCTGATTCACCTATTCCAGCATTATTTATTAAAACATCCAAGTTGTAATTTTCTATTTTCTGATGATCCTTTTTATTTGTGATGTCAAATTTGAAAACATTCAGATCGATATTGGCGGACTTAATTTCTTCTTTAAGGTTAAGACTTTGTTCTTCTGTTTCAGTTGTCGCAATTACATTGTGCCCCCTTCTTGCTAATGCAAAAGCGGAATCTTTTCCAATTCCCGTACCAGCTCCTGTAATTAATATTGTCTTTTTCATCTGCTTATTAGCTCCCAAGGTAAAATGCACACACATTTTCAATGCCTTGTTTTTTGTTGGGGGCTATTTTATTAGTTACAAGAATTGCAAATCCATCATAAATCTTTGCCTGGGGGCAAAAGAAAATACGAAAGGGTTTTCGCAGCAGTTAAGAACCATGGTCACATGTAAAATAGTTCTTCATACATAGATAAAGAGCAAATGAAATAGTTTTTTAAGAAATATATTTTAAAGATTTATTTATGGAAAGAAAAAAAGAAATAAGGTAACGTTTTAAGATTACCTCATTTTTGGGGAATTATTTTCCAAATACCCCAGCTGTTTTTTCTTTTATTGTACCTATTACTGTTTCGGAAGGGCTGGAGTTTCCTTTAATAAATGTTTCAACCTGTGCTCCAATACCTCCTGGCATTTTATCTTTTAAAAATGATATTACCGCATCTATGGCAATTTTAGCTTGTGATTCAGAAATATTTGATTTTTCTGCAACTGTTTTGATCATGGTTTCCATAATTGATTTTAATTTAAGGTTGATAAAATAATTTATAATTGTATTTTACATATTCAAAAGATAAGCCAACCCATAAAATATGGTTAGCGCTTTCTGCTACAAATTTCATTTGGATTCGGAATTATTTTTAAGCATTAAAAAATATATAAATTGCAAATGTGCATTTATAAATAAATTATTCTTAAGTCGGAAAGCTAGAAAACAGATGAAACAAAAAAAATCAACCACAGAAAGTGGTTGATTTTAAAAGGAAATGAAAGAATTTTGTGGAGTCGGAGGGATT
>CAISYK010000422.1 GCA_903889605.1 uncultured Bacteroidota bacterium | reverse complement strand
GGTATGAGCAAAACCCATCATCTTCCATTTAGTAAGAGCTTCCGGAATAGTAAATTTTATAATTACATTTCCGTCTTTGTCTGTTTCCAACTGAGGATAGAAAAATGCGGTTTCTGCAAAATTGCTGCGTGCTGCTACTTTTGACATATCTTCCTGCCCCTTTCCTTTCCCGCCAACTCCGTTAGCGGCCTTTTCATCCGGAGGAACAGATGTATCCGCAAGCCCATCCAGATCCTTCTTGTCAGCAGCTCCTTTTGGCAGCGCTTCGCTTCTTTTATTTTTTGATCCTGAAGCTTCTTCTTTTTGCGGTTTAGCAACAGCATTATCCATCAGCATTTCTGATTGTACAGGAGCGGCGTCAGGGGCACTCTTTTGACTTTCACCTAAAGAAACTTCCATATCATCACCTCCGCGGTAATAACCATAATTTCCATTGCTGTATCCAAACCAATTTAAATGATCGTAATCGCGGTATGCACCGTTAGGATATATGTTCCAATCAATATTAAATACCTGGGCATTAGCATTACCGAAACCGCTGTTAACATCCCAATATAAATTTGAATAGTAATTATTATAAATATCAAAATACCAATTATTGGGTCTAAAAGCATCTAAAGATGCATCATACAAAGTAGCCACCATTTCGGCTGCCATTTTATCGCCTTTTTTATCTTTGATTTTTACTTTCCATTCTTCCTGCTGTCCGGGAAGTAATTTATTACGGAAGGTTTCAAATTCAAGATCCAGTTCTTTGTTAGTATATGGAACAGTAACAGCGCCATCATGAATATACGAACGATTGTTTTTTATAAATACGCAATGAAATGAAAAGTTGCCCCTATGCTTTTCTTCAACAGGGATTTCAATCAATTTCTGTTCTTTGTTAAGAGTGATATATTCTTTTTTAACTATTTCCCCTTTGTGTTCAATCTCATACAGCACTTTTACATTTTCTTCTTTCGAACCAATAACAAACTGAGCCTTGCCTCCCGGTTCAACCGGATTAACAGTGATTTGATTAAACCAATCAATATCATTCCCGGGCACTTCATTTCCGCTGCTGGCATGAACAGTAAAATATTTTATGTCTTTTACATCTTCGCCGTATGCATCCTTGCTGTGCGCTTCCATAACATAAAAACCTTGTTTCCATGTGCTGAGATTCGGAATTTTTACAGAGTCATTTATCTGCGCCCCATTATGAAGTTTGGAAAAATCTACTCTATTGCTGAATGATTTTTCAAAAACTTTTTCTCCCCGATCCCATTTATACATATTGTTCTCGTCCTTGTATTCATCATTGGGAAACGCTTTTTCAAACTCCTCTTTACTCATTAAAAATTTGTCGGGCAGACTCCAGGCTCTTGTACGGAACGTTTTAAGGGGTTCGTTCAATTTGTAAATTTCAACTTTCCCCTGAGCGGATTCAAACTGTCCGCTCATATTGGTTGTATAAATTGTAAATGCGTCTTTGTTTCCTTTTTCGAGAAGCGCCGGAATATTTACATTCAGATTTAATGCCGTATATGCTGCGCTCACATAAGTCTGCGAACTATGTGTTTCACCATTTATATCGGTAACATCCGCATAGACAGTGTAAGAGTATGTTGGCTGATACGACTTAGGAATGCTCAAATCTGGAATCGCTTTAAAATCAATAAAAAAAGCGCCGGTATCATTCGTAACAGTCACACCATTCGTGATTTCCATTTGTGCCGATTGAGGGTAATAACCCCTCCACCAATACCACCAATACGGAAATGAAGCATTTCTAACCACACGGTATTTTACTTCCGCGCCGTCAATTTTTGCTCCTGAATACGCATTGGCAGCTCCTTCAACTTTTATTATTTCATCTAAACGGTAACTCCCCTTTACAGGATTAAATATTACATCAAACTTCGGACGTTTGTATTCTTCCACAGAAAAATAAATTGAACCGCTGCCGTTATTTAAACTCATTTGCCCATTCAGAACACCGCTTGGAGTTGTGAATGTGCCTGTAAAGGTCCCGTATTCATTGGTTGTTAAATTCAGATCAGACACTTTTTGAGAATTTACATCATAAAAAGTAACTGTAGAGCGCACATGAGGCATAATTTCATTTGTTTCTCCGTCAGAGCTTATCATTATGCCCTTGAAATATACTGTTTGCC
>CAISYK010000421.1 GCA_903889605.1 uncultured Bacteroidota bacterium | reverse complement strand
GAGTGTCGATGATGGTGCAGTTGTCATTAAACACATTGTCGGATTGTGATAAAATATTACCGCCTAAAACATAATTTCCAAAGAACTTCATGTTTTGAATTATCGAATTATCCAGTACCATTGAATCGTTTGAAATGATTCTGCCGTTGGCCAATGTGTATGCGTTAGATAATAATTTATATCCGTTTGTGCGCAGCTTTGCGTTATTCATGTTCCATGTATTGCTTTCAAGCATCACATTGCTGGCAAGAATTATGTCGCCGATGGAATCTGTCGTATTCATAGCACCTTCGAAGCGTTTGCCTGGTGTTTGATCGATGGTTTGATCGGCTGTGCTTATTAAATTCGTTGTGTTCACGCTCCAAATACCTTCATTGCTTATGTTTCCTTTTACATCAAGCGACAAAGTATATCCATTTGGATGATTCTTAATAGTTCCTTTATTTACGATGCTGCCGTTTACAAGGATAACATTGGAATATCCGAATTTATTAAACAGCGTGTCGAGGATAGTACAATTGCCGTTAAAAATATTGTTGGATTGTGATAAAATATTTCCGTCTAATTTATAATCGCCGAAGAATTTCATTGTCTCGATAACTGTATTATCAAGCAGCAAAGAGTCGTTTGAAAATATCGATCCGTTCCTTACTATATAATCTATCGCCTGCAGTTTAAATCCGTTCGACCTTAGTGTTGTTTTATTTAAGTTAAAAGTGTTTGCCTTAAACATTACATTACTGTTTAATATTATATCGCCTAATGAATCAGACATAGTGAACCCTCCCTCGAAAGCTTTGCCTGCAGCTTCCTGTATTCCTTGATCCAAAGTACTGGACAACCTTGTTGAATTTATATTCCAGATACCATTATTTGTAATATTCCCCTGGATATTTAAACTGAGGGTGTATCCATTAGGATGATTAAGAATTGAGCCGTTATTAATAACATAACCAGCAGCAGATACTGTAACACTATAGCCGAATGTGTTATAAAGAAAGCAGCCTGAATTTACAGTAAGATTATTACAGGACACATTACCGTCGGCATAAACTGCCGAATTTATGATAACATTACTGCCGGCAGTCGGCACAATACCTCCTATCCAGGAAGCTCCTGCACTCCAGTTTCCTCCGGAAACAGAAGATGTTATCGTTTGAGCATTACTATTAAATGCACTAATTATTAAAAACAAAAAAAGAACAAACACGCTCTTGATTTTATTCCCGGTAATTGTAGATTTTTTCATGATTTTTTTTGTTATTGATTACAGAATTAGCTGCTCATTTTTTTTCGGCGCAAAAGTAGAAGATATTATTTAAAAAAAAAATGATTGTTATCAAGGAGCAGAGACATTAACACATTTACTCTAATGTCGTTTAGTTAAGAAAAACAAAATGCCAACGCCCTTTCTAGACTCCGCTCGAAATTACTACTGGCGATGTCTGTTCGAGCGGAGTCGAGAACTGCGTGAAGGGATTTATTTAGAAATTTATCCTTAACTAAACGACATTGCAAGTTACTCAGTGAATAACACTCTGCGAATCTCCGTTTAACAAGAAAATTACACAGAGTACAACGGAGAATACACTGAGGATTACAGAGAAAAAAGATGTAGATTCAAACTCAAAAGTGTATTCAATTCCTTACTATTAAATAGTTTTAGAGTTTTCCTGCCGGCTCTAAGTAGAAAAATTCAGTTACTGTATATTAAAGATAACGTAATGAAATTGCTGAGGTTCGCAATTAGTGCCCAGCGTAAATTAGTAATTCAAAGGTGCGATTTTAGATTTTTTTATTGTGGAAAGTATGACCATTGTAGTGGCTTTAGAAATTTCCGAGATATTTCTTATTTTATCCATTGCCAGCTGTTCATAAGAAGCAATATCCTCAACCATTATTTTTAGGACATAATCAGAAGATCCGGTGACATGGTAGCATTCAATAATTTCAGGAATTTCAAGAATTTGCTTTATAAAATTTGGAACAACATTCCCTCTTGGCTGGTCCAATGACACTAACATAAAAGTCTGGATTCCCAAACCGAGGCTCTCGACGTCCACCTCTGCATGATAGCTTTTTATGAT
>CAISYK010000420.1 GCA_903889605.1 uncultured Bacteroidota bacterium | reverse complement strand
GACAAAACAAAAGCAAAGATATAGTCGACATAAAAAAACAAAAAATTCAATAAAATAGAGCCTGAGTTTATCTGAAAAGCCTATTTTTACCTTACAAAATAAATTTTCAAATTACAAATTCGGAACTTGCGGATTTAAGGTATCACTAAACAGCATTCACGAAATACCGCGGACAATTGGAAACGTGAAGAATGTTGTTAAATGAAAAAAAAGTACTGCTTATGAAAATAAAAATTATTTCAATAGTCTTGGGTGTATTATGTCTCGGCGAAACATACGCCCAGGATTCTATTCAAGCAAAGCTGGATGCCATGAACAGTGAAATTTTATCTTTGAAGAAAGAAGATAAAACTCATTTTATGCTCCGAGGATTCGCTCAATTTGGATTAGATGCAGCCTCTGATAATGTGAACTTTAATATGACATCCTTTAATCCTATACTGTTATGGCGGCAAGGCGACAATTTCCTTTTTGAGAGTGAACTGGAGATGGAATACATGTCAAATCAATTTGGTTTAAATTTGGGATATGCCAATGCATCCTATGCTGTTTCAAAAGGTTTGATTGTAAAAGTTGGTAAGATTTTAATTCCTTTCGGAACCTTTGGGGAAAAGTTTCACCCTTCCTGGGTAAACAAATTAAGCTCCGCCCCTTTGGCAGTTGGTCATGATGGTATTGCACCAATGGCTGATATAGGTGTTGAAATCAGGGGCGGATTACAATTAGGGAAATCAAAATTAAGCTACTCACTTTATGTAGTAAATGGTCCAAGAATTAAAGACGGAACGGAAGAACCAAAAGAGGCTGGAATGCTGTCGTTTGAAAATATGACTGACAATAATAATAACAAAGCTTTTGGTTCCCGTATTGGTTTTTTACCATTTGCGAACTCTTCATTAGAAGTTGGTGTTTCCGGATATTATGCAATGCCCGGTTCCGCTAAGTCGCCATTTGAGGGTAATTCCATGAACGAAGATTTGAATTACAGAAATGTAAAGGCTATGCTTACCGCACTTGATTTTTCTTTTGTGAAGGTCTTCAGTCCGCTGAAAGGTATTATTGATATAAAAGGGCAGTATAATGAATCAAATATCAGTAAAGCAACTTACTTCAATCCGGAAGATTCAAGCCGTTATTCTTTTACAAATAAAAGTTCTGCTTATTATGCACAGATTGCTTACAGACCCGCATTAGTAGAAAATGATGTGTTAAAAAACTTTGAACTTGTCGGCAGATATTCAGTGTATAATACTCCGGTAGGCTCACTTTGGCAGAGCAAGCAATCACAGATAGAAGTTGGACTAAATTATTGGTTCACCTGGCGGACTGTTCTTAAAATGAGTTACCAGATGACAGACGGCGCTGCCGGTGGCTCAGGGATGGGAAGCATGAGCGGTATGAGCGGTATGAGCGAAAATATGGTTCTCATACATTTAGCAATGGGATTATAAAATTTTAATACAAAAAAATATGAAAAAAAAATATTTTAATATCGCGTTAATTGCCTTTGTTTTTGCTGCATCTGTTTTTATTCAAAGCTGCGCGGCTTCAAAAGAGATAATTGCAAATAAATCAGGAGCGCAGTTATGGGGTGAAAATTGTATTCGATGCCACAATACACCGTCACCAGCTGATTTTAATGATGAGCAATGGAAAACAGTTGGGCTGCATATGCAGGATCGTGCAAATCTTACAAAGGATGAAACT
>CAISYK010000419.1 GCA_903889605.1 uncultured Bacteroidota bacterium | reverse complement strand
CAAATTATTGAAAACATATTTAGGCTAATATAAAAATCTAAAATGCAATGATAACCGCAGAAACATCTTTGAAAATTTTAAAAAATTTCAATGATGTTTTTGCGGTTATTTTTTTTGAAATTAATATTCGATCAATTAATATTCTATAAATTAATATACTATCAATTAATTAACCACCCTCAATAAAAATTTTAGTAATTAGAATTTTTATTGAGCCTAACATCCTTAACCTATGACATCTGAAACATTAAAACCAACAAATGGTAAAATTACAGACTCTTATGAAACGGAGCTGAATGATTGGATTGAACATGAAAAAGCCGCTATTGATCTGATGGAGATCGTAGGCAAACTTTGGTTTGAAAAATCGATTGAATTAGTCTTATTTAGAAATCAATTAGTTGATAAAAATGCCAGCGAAATAATGAAACTGCATCTTTATTATTCAAAAGACATTGTGAAAAAAACTATCAATGTAATTAACACAGTGATGATTGCAAAGGAGCTTCGCAAAGCTGACATCTGTCCTTCACGTATTGATATTGGTAAATTGACATTTGAATGGGGACAGGAAAAGAATAATTATAAATCAGCAGGTGACTATATCAATAATAAGCTAAAAGATTTAATTGGTAAAAAACATACTGTCGTCCCTAAAGATGTTGTATTATATGGTTTTGGCCGCATCGGCCGATTAGCTGCCCGCGAATTGATTACACAATCAGGCAAAGGCGAACAGCTGCGTTTGAAGGCTATTGTGACACGCGGAAACAGCGATGAAGAAATTACTAAACGTGCAGATTTACTGCGCACTGATTCAGTTCATGGTTCATTTCCAGGAACAGTTGTTGAAGATTTTATTCAAAAAGCTTTAATTATTAATGGGCACAGGGTATTTATGATTGATGCTAAAAACCCTGAAGATGTTGATTATACTGCTTATGGAATTAAGGATGCTTTATTAATTGACAATACCGGTGTTTTCCGAAACAGAGAAGAGCTTAGCCGGCATTTAAAAGCAAAAGGTATTTCAAAAGTATTATTAACTGCGCCTGCAAAAGGTGATGTGCCTAATATTGTATACGGAGTAAATCATGAAACTCTTGATGTAAAAAAAGAAAATATTTTTTCAGCCGCCTCATGTACTACCAATGCTATTATGCCTGTTTTGCAGGTAATTAATGATAATTTAGGTATTGCCCGCGGACATATTGAAACTGTTCACTCTTATACTAACGATCAGAATTTACTGGATAACTACCATAAAAAATACCGCAGAGGACGCTCTGCTGCTTTAAATCTGGTGATTACAGAAACAGGTGCCGAAAGTGCAATTAAGAAAGTACTTCCTGAATTGTCTGGAAAGTTCACCGCAAACTCAGTGCGCGTACCAACACCAAACGTATCGTTAGCTATTCTCAGCATGACTGTTGACAAAGCAGTTACAAAAGATGAAGTTAACGAAGTATTGAAAAACGCATCATTATCCGGTACGCTGGTAGACCAAATTCAATATGTCAATTCAAATGAATTTGTTTCAACCGATGTTATCGGAAACCCTTGTGCCTCTGTGTTTGATAGTCAGGCAACAATTGTGGGGCCGGATAAGAAAAATATTGTTTTATATGTATGGTATGATAATGAATATGGTTATACACGTCAGTTGATAAGGTTTTCAAAGAATATCGCTGAAGTTAGAAGAATGGTGTATTATTAATAGAGATTTAAGACTTTATTTTCCTCGGTAATATTTAAATATATTACCTTCCTCAAGGCATCATTCTTAATTTTATTTATTTGGGCGTTCGCTTTCTACCTCCCCCCTTCGCCTCTCCAGATGTAGTGGGGAAGGGTGGGAGGTGGAAATGGGCGGGCTTGGAGTTTATCCTGAGCGAAGTCGAAGGGCTTCAATCTTTT
>CAISYK010000418.1 GCA_903889605.1 uncultured Bacteroidota bacterium | reverse complement strand
TTGCGGTGTCATTATTTTTTGGGAAATTGCTGGTGTTAATTTCCTGTGTTTTTGTTTCTGCTTGTTAATACATTTTGAGCTTGCTCAATCTGTATATTACTCAGATTAAGGAATAACAATGCACAACTATTAAGGATTACAGAAAAAAACATACAATTAATGTATAATATTTAAGAATATATATATGACTTTATATTAAGCCTTTAAAATCTACATGCTTATATTTTTTAAAAAAGCATGACAAAAAGCATGTTTTTAAAAACAAGATCTAATAATATTTGTTTACTTTACGCTCGAATTTTAAATGATGAAACAGCCTCGTACCGAAACGACACACAAATTAATAATAAAAACGCGGCGTATTGCCGGGGCAATTAAAAAAAATATCTACACATGAAAGAGTTCCAAATTATTGTTCTTGCCAAACAAGTTCCTGATACAAGAAATGTCGGCAAAGACGCTATGAAGGCTGATGGAACGGTAAACAGATCTGTTTTGCCGGCCATTTTTAACCCAGAAGATTTACATGCACTTGAACAAGCTTTACGCATCAAGGATAAATTCCCCGGCTCTACAATTACCCTTCTTACTATGGGCCCTGTACGTGCGGTTGAGATACTTCGTGAAGGGTTTTACCGCGGTGCCGATGACGGCATTTTATTAACTGACAGGGCATTTGCAGGTTCCGATACCCTTGCCACATCCTATGCACTTTCTTGTGCAATTCGGAAAATGAAAACTTTTGATATTATTGTTTGCGGAAGACAAGCAATTGATGGCGATACGGCTCAGGTTGGGCCCCAGGTAGCTGAAAAATTAGGTATCCCGCAAATAACTTATGCCGAAGAAATAATTTCGCTGACCAAAGATAAAATTCAAGTTAAACGCAGGCTGGAGCGCGGTATTGAGGTTGTGGAAAGTCCGCTGCCGATACTCATTACTGTAAATAGTTCTGCCCCGCACTGCCGTCCGCGCCATGCAAAAAGATTGATGAAATATAAACATGCATCGACATTAAGCAAAAGCCAGGATAGTGATGAAGATTACATTTCTGCCGGTGATTCAAAAAAACACCTTACTATTAAAGAATGGGGTGTAAATGATATCGAATGCGACCCGCTTCAGCTTGGAATCGGAGGCTCTCCTACTAAAGTAAAAAAAGTAGACAACATTGTTTTTCAGTCAAAAGAATCCAGAGTTCTTGAAGATTTTGATGATGAAATAAATGTATTAATGAATGAGTTAATCACTTCACATATTATTGGTTAGTAACTAAAATCCTGAAAACTGTTTTTTTATATGAATAATGTATTTGTTTATTGCGAATTGGATGAAGGCAAAATTGCAGAAGTTAGTTTTGAACTTCTCACTAAAGGACGAAGCCTTGCCAATCAACTGAATTGTAAACTGGAAGCCCTTTTGTTCGGAAGCAGTCTAAAGGGATTTGAAAAGGATTTGTTTCCTTATGGTGTAGATGTACTTTATCTTGCTGATGATAAAAGACTGACCCCATACTCTACTCTACCTCATACTTCAGTAATGGTAAATCTTTTTAAAGAAGAAAAGCCGCAAATCTGTTTGATGGGCGCTACAACGATAGGGCGCGATTTGGGCCCGCGTGTTTCATCTGCTCTGAAAAGCGGACTTACCGCAGACTGCACTGAGCTTGAAATTGGTGATCACGAAGATAAAAAAATCAATAAGGTTTATAAAGATCTTCTTTATCAAATCCGTCCGGCTTTCGGCGGAAATATTATTGCCAACATTATCAATCCTGACTGCCGTCCTCAAATGGCAACAGTTAGAGAAGGCGTAATGAAAAAAGCAATTGTTGATCCGCAGTACAAAGGCAAGGTTGTAAATCTGGATGTAAGTAAATATGTGGATGATGCCGATTTTATCGTTAAAGTAATTGAACGCCATATCGAAAAATCGAAAGTGGATATGAAAAATTCTCCGGTAATTGTTGCAGGAGGATTTGGAGTAGGATCTGCAGAAAATTTTAAATTATTGTTTAATCTTGCCGCCGTTCTAGGAGGTGAAGTTGGGGCGTCACGTGCTGCAATAGATGCAGGTTTTATTGAAAATGAAAGACAAATAGGGCAAACAGGGGTTACCGTGAGGCCGAAATTATATATTGCATGCGGTATTTCAGGTCAGATTCAGCACCTCACTGGAATGATGGAATCAAGTATAATTATTTCTATTAACAACGACCCCAATGCTCCGATTAATAAAATCGCAAATTATGTGATATTAGGAAAAGTAGAAAATGTGATTCCGAAAATGATTAAATACTATAAAGAAAATACTAAATAATTTGTAAAAATTAATTAAAGAGATTATGGCAAATTTTTTTACCGATAACCCCGACCTTAAATTTCACCTTTCGCATCCTTTGATGAAAAGGATTGTTGCGCTGAAGGAAAACAATTTCGAGGGTAAAGATGATTATGATTTTTCACCAAAAGATTTTGAAGATGCTATGGACAGCTACACCCAGATACTTGAAATTATCGGGGAAATCGGCGGTGATGTGATAGCACCAAATGCAGAATCTGTAGATCATGACGGACCGACACTGAAAAACGGAAGAGTGATTTATGCAAAAGGCACGCAGGAAAATATCGATGCGATCATTCAGGCTGGATTAATGGGCATCACGCTTCCACGCAAGTTTGGAGGTCTTAATTTCCCTATTGTTCCTTATATCATGGGAGGCGACATTGTTTCCCGCGCTGATGCTGGATTTGTTAATATTTGGGGACTTCAGGACTGCGCTGAAACCATCAATGAATTTGGTTCGGAAGATCAGAAATCGCGTTTTCTTACCCGCGTATGCCAGGGAGAAACAATGGCAATGTCGCTTACGGAGCCAGACGCAGGTTCTGATTTGCAGGCTGTGATGTTAAAAGCACATTATGATGAGAATAAAAAATCATGGTTTCTTAATGGGGTAAAACGTTTTATCACTAATGGTGATGGGGAAATTGCTCTCGTGCTTGCTCGTTCTGAAGAAAAAACACAAGACGGACGCGGACTTTCCATGTTTATTTATGATAAACATAAGGGAGGAGTTACAGTGAGGAGGTTAGAAAACAAATTAGGTATTAAAGGATCTCCTACATGCGAACTTGTTTTCAAAGATGCTCCTGCAGAGCTCTGCGGACAGCGTAAATTTGGCTTGATAAAATATGTAATGGCCCTTATGAACGGCGCACGTCTTGGAATTGTGGGTCAATCCGTGGGTGTAAGCGAAGCTGCTTATCGTGAAGCACTTTCTTTCGCTCAGCAAAGAGTACAGTTCGGCAAACCTATTATTCAATTTCCGGCTGTATATGAAATGCTTGCTGTAATGAAGGCTAAGCTGGCTGCTTCCCGTACTTTACTTTATGAAACCGCTCGTTTTGTGGATATGTATAAAACTTGGGCTCATATTGCAACAGAAAGAGAATTATTAAAAGAAGAAAAAGAAGAGCAGCGGAAGTATCAGAAATTGTCAGATATATATACTCCTCTTGCAAAAGGTCTGACTTCTGAATTCTGTAATGAAATTGCATATGATTCTTTACAGATACACGGCGGTTCAGGTTTCATGAAAGATTATCCTATTGAACGTATTTTCCGCGATGCCCGTATTACAACAATTTACGAAGGAACAACACAGCTTCAGATAGTAGCTGCTATTAAAGGCGTTACCACTGGATCTTACCTTGTTCAAATGCATGAATACGATAAAGCTTCAATTAAACCTGAAACAGAATCTTATAGAAGAATTCTGAGCGAGATGACTCATGAGTACGAGCAAAGTGCCGTAAAAGTAACAGCGCTGAACAATCCGGAGTATATGGATTTCCATTCACGCAGATTGGTTGAAATGGCTGGCAATATCATTATGGGTTATTTATTACTATACGATACTCAGCGTGAACATTCATACTGGAAAACTTTAGAAGTGTTTTTACGTTTTTCACGATCACGCAACACGTCAAATGCAATATTTATAAGCCATTCTAACCTGAATGATTTAGGTAAATTTAAATTTGAATAAATATTTATCAGCTGAAAAAAGCTGAAAACAAATTGTAATTGATAGTTGGAATCCTGATTGGTTTTAAAAACCTGTCAGGATTTTGCTTTATATATACTACTTTGCCTCGCCTTTAAAAAGCTTTTGACCAAAAAGATATATTTCAAAAAGGAAGATAATTATTTGTTTTTGTAAAATCTGAATATTATCTTTCATATCGGAAAATAAAAAAACATCGTTAAAAAAACAAACAGGCTGTTTATATTTTCTATTAAAAGTATAATAACCGCGATACATCATCAAGAGTTTTATCTCACAAAATAAACTGTGTCCAATGAAAATATTAGCTGCCCTTTTTCTTTCGCTGTTAACAAGTATAATAACGGCAGGAACACCAACGAAAATAAAATTAGTTACCGCAAGTACTAATAATATCACAATTGAGTTTATGCCGGGTGATTATGTTTTAAAAAAGGCATTTACACCTCAAGGCGAAGCGCAAATTATTTCCATTGATAAAGGAACTCCAATGCTGATGGCTGGAGCACCGGATCTGCAAAAGCTGACGGCTTCTGTGTTAATTCCTGATAAAGCGGAAATGGAGCTCAGCATTGTATCCGGTAATTATTATGATGTCCCTAATATTACTATCGCACCATCAAAAGGTAATCTGAAAAGAAATATAAACCCTGCAGATGTTCAATATACTTATGGCAGTGTATATTCTGAGAATAATTTCTTTCCTTCTTCCATCGGGATATTAAATGCGCCTTATATTTTAAGAGATTACCGAGGACAGGCCGTCAGCGTATTCCCTTTTCAATATAATCCTCAAACAAAAGTATTAAGAGTTTACACCGATATTGTTGTTTCTGTTGTTTTGAAAAATGCAGCAGACGGACAAAATCAAATGGCCCGAATTAATTCAGAAAAAATATCTGATAAGGAATTTGAAGCAATCTATAATCGTCAATTTATAAACTATGCTTCCGTACAAAAAGATTTAAGGTATACTCCAGTTTCTGAAAACGGCTCTATGCTGGTTATTTGTCATGATGCATTCAGCGCAGATATTCAGCCTTTTGTTAACTGGAAAAATGAAAAAGGGATTGCTGCAGAATTGGTTTTGAAATCAGCTGCAGGAGCAACAGCCGCAGACATTAAAACTTTCATTGCAAATTATTATACAGCACACCCTAATTTAAAATTTGTTCTGCTTGTAGGTGACGCTGCTCAAGTGCCTTCTTCAACAACTTCTGCCGGCGATTCCGACAATGATTACGGCTATATCACAGGTAACGATTCGTATCCGGAAATTTTTGTAGGTCGTTTTTCTGCATCTACTTCCGCGCACGTTCAAACAATGGTTAACCGCACAATTAACTATGAAAAAAACCCGCAGGTATCAGGAACATGGTATAAAAAAGGCATAACCATTGGTTCAGCTTTAGGACCTGGAGACAATAATGAAATGGATTTTGAACATGAGCAGATAATTCGTAATAAATTATTAGCATTCACTTATAATGATGTAAGTGAAAATTACGATGGGTCACAAGCCGGCATTGATGTTGCCGGGAATCCAACCCCTGCCGATATTGCAGCAGAAGTTA
>CAISYK010000417.1 GCA_903889605.1 uncultured Bacteroidota bacterium | reverse complement strand
CGCATTAACTGTTTTACCAGTGACAAAGATTTAATTATTTAAAGTGCAGATTTGAAAATGAACTTATATAATTAACAAATTTTCAAATTTATAAAAGATGGTTGATTTAAAAGCAAAAGTTGAAGAAGCATTAGAACAAATCCGTCCTTATTTAAAGGCGGATGGAGGCAATGTTACTTTGATTGAAATTACAGATGATAAAATTGTCAAACTGGAATTACTAGGTGCATGCAAATCATGCGCAATGAGTGCGATGACAATGAAGTCAGGAATTGAGGAATCCATTATGCGTGCAGCACCAGAAATTAAGGGGGTTGTAGCTGTTAATAACAGATATGAGATTTAAGATAGAAAGTGTTTTCTTTTTTTATCTATGATATCTTTACTAAAACAAAACTAATGAAAAAGACTAATTTATTTATTTCAATAGTGCTTCTTTGGTCAATTGCATTATTTTATGCTTGTTCGCCTAAATTGGATATTCCAACCCCCAATGCCGGGGATGCAGATTTTTCTAAAACCTTAGCAATTGGTGGTAACTATATTGCCGGATATCAGGATGGCGCATTGTATCAAAAGGGGCAGCAGCTTTGTATACCTGCATTACTTGCTGAGCAATTCAAATTAGTCGGCGGAGGATTATTTAATCAAGCTCTTATGCCTGATAACAAAGGGTTAGGTTTAAACAGCAAAGTCTGGGAAAGCTGGTTTATTACTCCAAGTTATTTAGGATATAAAACTGACTGTAAAGGAGTAACAGCATTGTCGCCGATAAAAAGTTTCATTTCAGTGAGTGAAGCAGCGCCTTATTTGACAGGTATTGCCGGCAACAGCATTCAAAATTTAGCCATTCCATTTGCCAATATCAGCGATTATTTTAACCCTGCTTTAGGGAATAGTTTTTCACCTCAAAATGCAAATCCATATTATAATAGAATGGCAAGCAACCCAGGTATTTCTACAATTTATGCCGATGCAAAAGCACAAAATGCAACATTTATCACAGCCTGGTTAGGCATGGAAGATATTTTTAATTATGCCAGCAGCGGCGGAACAAGTGCGGCAATACCTTCATCAGGCAGCTTCAGCGCCCATTTAGATACATTGCTTAGCGGTTTAACGGCTAATGGCGCAAAAGGAGTTATTGCAACAATTCCCGATTTTAGAGTGTTTCCATATTATACATTGGTGGCATGGGATAATGCAGTTTTAAGACAATCTCAAGCAGATTCATTGAATGATATTTATATGCCGGCCGGATTAACTCACATTCACTTTGTTGCCGGGCGCAATGCTTTTGTGATAGACGACCTGTCTGCAAACGGAGGTGTACGTCAGCTTCATAACGGCGAATACATTACTCTTTCAGTCCCGCTTGATTCAATGAAATGTGAAAAATATGGTTTGGTATATAAAACTATTAACACCCGATATGCATTGGACAGCGCTGAAATTTTCAATATCGACAATGCCGTTAATTCTTATAATGCAGTGATAACTCAAAAAGCGGCTCAATATAATTTAGCATTAGCGGATATGCACTCTTATTTCAATTCAGTGAAAGCAGGCATTAAATGGAATGGAGCTGATTTTAATGCTGTTTTTGTAAGCGGCGGATTTTTTAGTTTGGATGGCTATAACCCTAATCAAAAAGGGTATTCACTAATTGCAAATGAATTTGTGAGGGCTATTAATAATAAATACAATTCTGTAATTCCTACTATTAACTGTGTTGAATGTGACGGTATTCTTTTCCCGTAATTCCTAATAGGTTTGAACGCGAAAAGTTTTTTGCATCTTCTTTTTGACGTTTTCAGCAAAATAAATTGGTCTGCTCAATTGGCTGCATTATAAAACGGACATCAATTTATGTGTCAATTCTTTTTGCTCTATTAACGGTGCATCCAGATTATTAAACGGAAAATATATATGCAGCACGCTTGCAGCTCCTTTAACGTCAAGGTATTCACCTTCATCAAAAACAATGCTGTTGTATTTTGTTTTCCATGAAGCAAGCGCATCTTCTTCTTTTAAAATGTCTTGAAACACCTTCTGAATAATTCCAATAAGCTTTGATATTCGATTTAATTTAAAACCATCGTCGGGAATTGTTATTTCTGGGACACCAATATTTAATCCGTATATTTTCAGCAGGCTGTCGGAAAGTCCCTGAATTTCTCTCTTAACTTCAAGTTTACCTGAAATTTCGTAATGCTCGCCTTCGGTAATTTTACCTCTTGACAGTATTTCTATAATTTCTTTTTTGTTGATAAGTTCTACTGATTCAATTCTATTTATAGAAATATGTAAAATACGATCAGCAAAATTCCCTTTATTGTCGATCAGATTCAGAATAATAGTTTTGCCTTCATCTCTTGTAATGCCTATATTTACGATGCATCCAGAATATGTAAGTCCGGCATGAGTTACAATCTGAATAATTGAATCAGGGCTGCTCTCAAATATGTATAAAAAAAGTTCCTCCTTATTAAGGGAAGGAACTTTTTTTAATTTAGAATAAAATATGTTCATTTGGATTTATTAAAGCAGCTTACACAGCATTTTTGTTAAGTATTCTGAACGTTCGTTAATATTATCAATATTGCTGATCGGGCTGTGGTCAATTGTTAATGTTCCGCCGTCAAATGAGTATGCGGACTCAGCGTAATAAATGTTGTTATCATTTTTTATAACAACCTTCTTTAATGTGGATTTTAATGCTTCTTTTCCTAAATCGTCAGATGTGATTTCTTTTAATGCAGCTATTAAAGGTGTAAAATAAACTTTATTAAAACTCTCCTCATATAAATGAGCATATTCTTCTGCAGCAAGGCTGTCCCACTTTACATCAAATACTAATTCATACCCGGCGATAGTATTTATTTCTTTTACCAAATTAATGTAGCTGCCTTCTTGAAAAGCCTTAATAGCCCTTTTTTCTATTAGTCCCATGTCTTTTTTTATAAATGTTAATATTGATTATGAATGATTTTAAAACAAACAGCAAAATTTTTAATTCGTGTAAATTTATATAAAAAATCAATTCTTTAAACAAAAATGAAAAATATTGAAATATTGAATTATCAGCAATTAGACAAGCAAAGATTTGTAATTCTGTAAAATTTGTAATTCGCGGATTAAACAAAAACTTTTCTATATATTTTTTAGTGTTCGCAAAATGGAAAGACGGGAAGTAAATAGAAAAGCGGAAGTAATGCATTCCAATAATTTT
>CAISYK010000416.1 GCA_903889605.1 uncultured Bacteroidota bacterium | reverse complement strand
GCGCAATCGGCGATCCGCGCGGACGGGCCGCCGGCCGCGCAAGTACGGACGCTACAACTCGCCCTTATTTCTTTTTCTTGTCTTGGAATTTTAATGGGTATGAGAAAATATAGACGCACTACCCATAAGGATTTAATGGGGAATGAGTTTCTGGGAATATGAGTGAAAACTGATCTTAGGGTTTAACGGCAAAACACAAATTGCGACCAGAAACGACTGGATTACTAGAAATGCATGTATCGGTTCGTCCATCAAATATTCCAACAGCATCATTTACGTCTAATGCGAGGGCATTGTTCGTTCTGTCTCCTAATGTAATTCCTAAGCGGTAAGATTGGCAACCCCCTATGATGTTTTCATTACACGGTCTGGTATCGCCTTCTACAAACATAGCCTGATATGTTATAGATGACATATCTATTATTGAAGGAATATATTTTTCGCCTACAAGAACAGTTTTGAGATTTTCTTTATCTCCCGATGGGTATTTTCCTTTATCTGTAAAATACATCTGAATAGCAGTTTTTACTTCTGACAGGGTTCTTATTTTGGCCGTATCCTTTGCTTTGATATTTGCTAGTTTAATATTTACTAAAATAATACTTGTGAGCATTGCTATTATAGAGATAACCACTAGGAGTTCTATAAGTGTAAAACCGTTTTTGTTTTTCATTTTTTATATTGCAAAATAAATTGCTATGGCGATACAAATAATAGAAATGATTATCATCACGACATTTGCGCCACTTTTACTTTTTACCAATCCACTTTTAACAATTAAATCCGTCAAATAAGTTCCTGCACTTTTAGGTCTTCTTATTTCATCTATCTTAAATTCTTCAAATTCTACTGACATAAATATATTGTATAATTTTTCGAAAGACAATGCAACTTCTTTTGTTTGCAAAAAAGTTAAAAATGTTTATACTACTAGGATATGATTAAAAGGAGGTTTATCGCTTTAGTGCTTGTTATTTTGGCCGGTTTCATCGGCTATTTTGTGTATTCTACTGAAAATCCTCTTTCTAAATTCAAATTTAAGCTTGGGCTTGATCTAAATGGTGGAACAGAACTTGTTTATAAAGCCGATTTATCTAAAGTTGTTCAGACAGATGTTTCTGCTTCTATGAATACTTTGAGAGACGTTATAGAAAAAAGAGTAAATATGTTCGGTGTTTCTGAAGCGACAGTGCGTCTTGAAAGAGTAGGCCTTACCGGAAGTGAAAATGAAGAGCGTTTGGTGGTGGAACTTCCAGGTATTACAGATACGGATAAAGCAATCGAGATGATAGGACAAACACCTATTTTGGAATTTAAGTTACTTTCAAAAGAGGCTGAGAAAATGACAACTGAAGAACTTCAAACAAAAAAAGTTTCGGAAATTTTTGAAGACACAGGACTTACAGGTAGGTTTTTGCAACATTCAGAAATTGTTTTTGATCAAACTACCGGTGCAGCGATGGTTTCGATGCAGTTTAATAATGAAGGTTCAGATCTTTTTGCAAAAATAACCAAAGAAAATGTTGGCAGAGTTCTTGCAATTTTTCTCGATGGTGATGTAAAATCAATGCCAACAATCAAAGAAGAAATTACTGGTGGAAAAGCTGTTATTTCTGGGAACTTCAACGGTTCAGCAGGTCTGAAAGAAGCAAAAGCATTGGTAAGTAATTTAAACCTTGGTGCATTACCTGTTCCGATTGCTCTCATTAGTACACAGACCATTGGTGCGTCTCTCGGAACTGATGCTTTGAACAAAGCTATTTTTGCTGGTTTATGGGCCCTTATTATAATCGCGATTTTTCTTATTGCTTGGTATAGGTTGCCTGGGCTTCTCGCTTCCGTCGCACTTCTTGCATACGTTATTATCAACTTAGCACTTTACAAACTTATTCCTGTCACAAAATTTATAATTAATTAAAGTTTTCATATTTTTATATCTATATTTTACCAAATATAAATAATAAAAT
>CAISYK010000415.1 GCA_903889605.1 uncultured Bacteroidota bacterium | reverse complement strand
TAATTTCTGCAATTTTGCTTTTAATTCTATCAATGAATATCATAACAGGGTTGTTTCCCATAATGTCTTTTGCCCTAGCTATGACTTTGGCTATTCTTGCCTGGATTCCGGTTATGCTGGTTATAGGGCTTCTTTTTTTATGGTTAGCTGATTTAGCTGACGGAAAATAACAGTTAATTATCTATTTTAAATGTCATTTTCCTGAGAAATTGTTTTTTGAATTTTTATCAAGTGCAGTGTAAAATATGCATTTTTATTTTATCATTAATTATCATTAATTAAATTCAAAAAATAATTTTTACAATATGGGTTTAATGCTTACTTCTTCATTTATAAAAACAAAGGTTCGAAAAAATAAAAACCTTCTTTTGTTCCCGCTTCCTTCCCTTTTTCTTTTAAGTTCATGCAGTATTTTAAAGAATGCAGGAATTGAAAAACGTAAATATCGTCCAGGTTTTTTTATTGAAAGTACTTCGCGAAATGCCATGCCTGCAAAAGAACTCGCCGTAATAAAAATAACTGAACCAATTTCAGAAGAAATAAAAAATACGGCATCAGCAGATATAAAAGCGGATTCAAAAATTCAGCCTGCCGCAGCAAAAATATTTCAGCCTATTGCAAAAAAAAAGAGGGCAGTAGTTTCGGATAATATTAATAAAAGTGAATTTAGTAATATTAAGGTTGAGCCTTTATATACAACAAATAAAAACACAATGTCTTTGAAAAGCTGTCATTCTTTTGCAGCTAGACCATCCAGGTTGGCTGAACAAAAATATTCTGTGGGCGAGATATTGTTTTTCATTGCAGCAGTATTAGTTTTTATTGTTGTGGAGAATTTTTTGAATGCGCTTTTCCCGATTATGTCGTCTGCTATTGCAGTGTTTTTAGGGGTTCTTATCTGTATTCCAATTATGATTGTTATAGGGCTGATCTTTCTGATTATATGGTCATATTTTACTAAAAAATAAATCAAAAATATTTAGGATAATTTTTAATCAGTAATTGATAATTGACAAATTAAAATAACTTATGTAATTAGTTTTGATTTGAAAATTGTGTTTGAATATCTTTAATTATATTAATTCATTTCGTCACCACCACTTTTTGCTTTAATATTTGATTGTCATATACCCCAACAATGAAATACATTCCATTGCTCAGATTTTCAATATTTATTGTATACTTATTTGCACCATTTAATTCAAACTTTTGAATTGTCTGACCTATATCATTAGTTATTGAATATACCCCATCCGATGTGGATTGAATAGTAAAAACTCCCTTGCCTGGATTAGGATAAATTATAAGCTGATTGTTATTATTTACTGTTTCATTAATTTTTATACTATTTACGTTTATATATTTTGAAGTATCCGAGCAGCCATTCATTGTTACAATTACTGCATAATTTCCATTTGCTGCCGCTGTATAACTTTGATTAACTGCACCTGCAATTGCAGAATTGACATTGCTCGTATCCAGCCATTGGTAAACCGCTCCATTTTGATTCGCAGTTATTGTATCTCCGATTAAATTAATAGATATATCCGGCAAAGGACTTACAGTTATTTTTGTTGATGCGGTACTTGAACAATTGTTTCTGTCTGTGCCTGTAACTAAATATGTATATGTAGAAGAAGGGATAAATCCAACTCCATCCGTTATGCCTCCTGTCCATGCATAGGAGCATGCTCCTCCTCCTGTTAATGTAACTTCTGTTCCAATACACACTCTTGAAGCGCTTGCATTGGCATTAACAATAGGTAAAGGATTTACGATAACAGTTTTTGTTTGGCTGTTTGAACAATTGTTTCTATCTGTACCAGTTACTATATATGATTCGGTGGAGTCGGGAATAAAGCTAACTCCATCATTAACTCCTCCTGACCATGTATAAGAAGATGCTCCGCCGCCGGTTAATGTAACAGCAGTTCCTGCGCATACAATTGTATCACTTGTATTAGCTGTAACTTGCGGCAGAGGATTTACTATTACATTCATTGCTGTGCGGGAATCACTCACTTCGCAGGTACTGTCCTGCACATAATAAGTAGTATTTGAAGTTAATATTGGTGTGGTGTAAATTCCTCCTGCTCCTAAATAATTTCCGCCCGTGGTTTGACTGTACCAGCTTATCGTGCCTGATCCGGATGCTGATAAATTTGCGGAATTAGCTGCGCAAATTACAGCAGTTGCAGCTGCAGGAGATGGGGGAGGAGTGCAGTTAGAAATACATGTAAAAATGCTTCTATTTGTTGTAGTTCCATCGCCCAAAGCCCCGAAATAATTATCTCCTGCCCCGCATAATTCAGCCCTGTCTGCTTTCACGCCGATTGAATGAAGGCCTCCTGCAATAATGCTGATCCAATTATTATTATTATTATTATTAACACCTGTAAGCACCATACTGGTTTCATCTGCGGAAGTCCCATTGCCTAATTGTCCATTGCCGTTATAGCCGCACGCCCAAATGGTGCCGTCTGATTTTAATGCAAGAGTATGATAGCCGCCAGCAGTTATGCCTACCCATTTATTATCATAGCCGATTTGGGTTGGAATGCGTGATTTTTCAATAGTTCCATTACCTAATTGCCCAAAATCATTTCCTCCCCATGCCCATATTGTGCCGTCAGATTTCAGGCCAAGAGAATGATAGTCTCCTGCTGCAATGCCAACCCATTTATTTTCAGTGCCTATTTTAACGGGGCTGCTTTTGTTTATAATAGTTCCATCGCCCAATTCTCCGTTGAAGTTGCTGCCCCAGGCCCATAGTGTGCCGTCTGATTTTAAGCCCAGGGT
Organism: uncultured Bacteroidota bacterium; assembly: GCA_903889605.1. Taxonomy (GTDB): domain Bacteria; phylum Bacteroidota; class Bacteroidia; order 2-12-FULL-35-15; family 2-12-FULL-35-15; genus 2-12-FULL-35-15. The sequence continues at coordinate 2,616 of CAISYK010000415.1, read as the reverse complement.
ATGAGTGCCTCCAGCAGTAATACTAACCCATTTATTATCAGTTCCTATTTGGATAAGGCTGTTTTTGTTCTCTGTAGTTCCATTACCTAATTGTCCATCTGCATTATTTCCGCATGCCCATATTGTGCCGTCTGATTTCAAGCAAATTGTGTGGGATGAGCCAGCTCCAATACTTACCCATGTATTTAGGGTTCCTGTTTGCACCGGGCTTTTTCTTTGTGCAGCAGTGCCGTCTCCTAATTGTCCATAACTATTCCATCCCCATGCCCAAAGTGTGCCGTCAGATTTCAATCCAATGGTATGCAATGCTCCTGCTGCAGTGCTTACCCATTTATTATCGGTACCGGTTTGCACGGGACTGGTTTTTGTTACAGTGGTTCCATCGCCTAATTGTCCATAAGCATTATGCCCAAACGACCATATACAGCCGTTTGATTTCAAGCCGCTGGTGTGGTATGATCCCGCTTCGGCATTTAGCCAAACTCTGAGCACTATGCTGATTTGTTCAAATGTGTTTTTTTCTATGTTGGTACCATTGCCTAATTGACCATTGTCATTGAGACCGCAGCTCCAAATACTGCCGTCTGATTTAACGCCTATGCTGTGCGCACATCCGGCTGCAATACTTACCCATTTATTATCTGTTCCTGCCTGAACAGGGGTGTTTCGGTTATTTGGGAATGTGCCGTCACCTAATTGCCCAAAGTTATTTTTGCCCCATGTCCAAATGGTACCATCGGATTTCAGGCCGAGACTATGATCTAATCCAGGAGCAATGCTTACCCATTTATTATCTATTCCTACCTGGATCGGGCTGCTTTTGTTTGAAGATGTACTATCACCTAATTGTCCGCTGCTGTTATCACCCCATGCCCAAAGAGTGCCGTTTGATTTCAGGCCAAGAGTATGATAACCAGCCGCTGCAATTCCAACCCATAAATTTTCTGTTCCGATCTTAATAGGAGTATTCTGATCTGCTGTTGTTCCGTCGCCCAATTCACCATAATAGTTATATCCCCACGTCCAAAGAGTACCGTCGGATTTTAAACCCGCAGAATATGAATCGCCGGCCGTTATACTTACCCATTTATTATCGGTGCCAATTTGCACAGGACCTGTTTTGTTATTGTTTGTACCATCTCCTAATTCGCCGTGGAAATTATCGCCCCATGCCCAAAGTGTGCCGTCTGATTTCAATCCAATACTGTGACTCCAGCCTGCAGCAATGCTTACCCAATTATTTTCAGTTCCTATCTGCACCGGGCTTTTTTCCTGTACGGTAGTTCCTTCACCTAATTCCCCATAGGAATTATAACCCCATGCCCATAATGTGCCGTCTGATTTCAAACCCATTGTATGCCATGTGCCTGACGCTATACTTATCCAATTTTTATTTATACCTATCTGCACAGGGCTGGTTCTATTAATGATTGTGCCGTCGCCTAACTGCCCGAAAGTGTTTTGCCCCCATGCCCAAAGTGTTCCTCCTCTTATTTCGAATGTTGAAGCAGCAAATGAAGACACTCTTTGGTAGTTTGCTTTATAGGCAGTTGATTTTTTTGTGTTTGCACGGTTTGTTTGGGCATTCAGAGAAGATAGATATGATCCATAAGCTATTATAAACGTTATAAGAATCAGTAGTTTAGTTTTCATTTATTTATTTATTTATTTATTATGCCAATTAAATTTAGAAAATGAACCTTCTATATTAAAATTTAGTAAATTCCTTTACTGCATTATTATAAAAAAATATGCCTTAATTTCGATTAGTTTTTCTCTTGAAAGGGTGATAATTGTTATGTTTATTGATGATATAATTGATGGAGATTTTTTGCATGGCGGATTAAAGACTGCCAATAAAAAATAAGGAAAGTATGCCAAGTTTTGTTTTATGAATTTATCTGCATTATTTGCAGAAAGCTTTGAGTTATTTTGCGTGAAATGTTTTTTAGCAGATATTATTGACGTACACTATTAAATGCGTATCAAGTGTTGGATAACTTAGAATATATTTATATGACTTATTAATACAAATACATATTTCAAATCTTGAAGGGCACTATTTAGTATTTTTAAAGATTATCAATAAAAGGTTGTGTTTGTTACTGGCTTATTCTTTAATATCTTTACTCAAAAAAAACATTTTGACAAAACTAAATACAAACCATTTTTTTGCAGTCATTTTGTGCAGTATCCTGATTTTAAACTCTTTTTAATTATTCTGTCAGGAATCCGGTTCAGGTGATTTGTCCTTTTTCGTATCCGATGCCGAAAATGGCTATGGAACACAATCAGAAATTTTATTCAGTAATGAAATAGAATCATTTATTCTGAAGACTAATGAAGCGGGGCATTTAATTTTTAAAAATAAAGCAGGGAAATATAATGTAATAATTTCATCAGCCGGACACCATTCACTTTCTACAAACTTTACAATTAATAACGGACGATCCCTGAAGATTAATGTAATCATAGCAATAGTTCGGTAATTTTTTAGAGTCGTTATTAACAAAGATATGTATAAAAATTTATGGGCATTGAAGTAGAATAAAAAGAAAAAAGCATGAAGGTTGTTTTGTGAAAAAAACTCAACATGCTTTTAACAGGAGCGAGGCT
>CAISYK010000414.1 GCA_903889605.1 uncultured Bacteroidota bacterium | reverse complement strand
GATATTTATCATTTGCTTTAGTTTTTATGGGTATAAACCCCGTTTATATAAAGCGAAAGTATAAGTGAATTCAGGCCTCTCCAACTAAAGTTATTAACTCTGATGTCGTGGACGTTCTGGTGGACGTTTCACCTCAGAAGGTGCTTGGAGCATTTTGAGAACAAAAACATTAGACCTTAATAAAATCAATAGTCTTGAGAACATTGTTTGAAGGTATAGGGAATCAAAAAGGGTAATATCAGTCCCTATTTCTCCGCAAAGAAAAACCGTAAACGACTTATTTAAAGCTGTTTACGGTTTTTTGTTTGTTAGATTTTCCCACACTTTCCCCACAATGGGTAATTGGAGGATCAATCAATAAAGTTGGGGGAGTGATGGATCAAGCAATAAAGTTGGGGGAGTGATAGATTAAGCATAAATATGAAAATATTTACTTCCATGGTTCGACATCTGTTACTTTTCTTATCATACTGAATTCCTAAAGGAAATACCACTCTTTGTATGCAAAAAATCTGGATGTAGAAAAATTAGTGATTGATATTCAAACACAGCTTGATAAGGATAAAAAAGTAGTTGCAGAAAAAATTGAAGTAGGTTATGGTGTAACAATAAATCGCTCAAAAAATATTTTGAGATTTTATGTTACCAGAATTATTGGAAACAAGGAGGCTTAAGTATACTCTATATGATTAATAATTTAAATTACTTTTGGAATTTAAATTTATTTAATAATCGCTGTGTTAAAATTTATCGTGCAAAACAAGTATATTGCAAAGTTCTTGGCCTCCAAAAATAAGTGATCTTTATTAAAACGAATTAAATAAGATAAAACAACAATCAACAAAAAAAATAATAATGATAAGGCTTTTATCCATATTTCTGCTTTTAAATATTATTGCTTGTACCAAAATTAATTAATCCACTGACAATGCAATAATTAAAAATGATACAATTAATGATACAATTATAGGGAAGGAAGTAAAGAAAAATATCGGTGATTATACAGCAGATGATAAATCTTTTAACTGGACAGCAAAATATTCCGATCCCTCAAAATACTTATGTCAGGTTACATTTCACAATCAGTATGCAGTTTATTCCTATAACAGGCATTGCCAATATTATTATTACTGCTTATCCCCTTCGGTCAAGTTCATTTTATAATATCTTTAAAAGGCACAGGAGCCGTATCTACTGCTTGTTGAATTAGCCTATAAAACAGCATCCCTCTACAGGTTGACATTTTTCTGTTAAATCGAAACGCAAATTCATCTAAATAATAAGGCAAATGCTTTGGCGAAACACTTCCTTGATGAGTGCCATTAAGCCAACGTTTTACAAGTGAATCGACCATATGTACATGAGGCAATAGCTCATGCGCTTCTTTACCACTTCCTGAAATAGCCCTAATTTCATGCTTGTATTTCTTAGATTTAGATAAAGAACGATAGCCAGTCCACCCATCAGTTATAATCGTACTTCCAATTTCAACATTCTCTTCAATAAATTGCAGTAAACATTCTGCCGAAGCTTCTGGTATGCACATGAAACGAACGCGCCCTATTTGTTTCCCTTTACATTCGGTTGCTACAACTACTAACGTTTTTGTATCAGCACCTCTTCCTTGTTTTCCTGTACCGATTTCTCTTCCTCCAATGAAGGTTTCATAAACCTCGACTTCTCCTATAAGCTTATCTCTTTGGGGTCTGACCATTGCTCTACGAAGTTTTTGCAGCCATGACCATGACGTTTCGTATGAACCAAAACCCATAAAATCCATAAGATTGTTGGCACTTGCTCCAGTCTTTTGTGCTACAACCCACCACATAATATGAAACCAAAGCAATAATGGTTTTCTTGTGCCATGAAATATTGTACCTCCAGTAATTGATGCTTGATGTCCACAAGAAGAACAGTGTATCAATTTCTGTTCAGTTAACCAATATTTTTTGCTTTTGCATTTGGGACATACAAAACCATTTGGCCATCTAATCTCAAATATATAGCTCCAACAATCATCCTCACTTTTAAATTTTGCAAGAAATTCTTGAAAATCTTTCGGGTATTGTCCAATATTAGCCATGCAGCAAAGTTATAATTTTCTACTTGACCGAAAGGGATAAGCAGT
>CAISYK010000413.1 GCA_903889605.1 uncultured Bacteroidota bacterium | reverse complement strand
CAAACATATATTTTTATTTTTGCATCCGGATGTTTTTGGAAATCAAAATCAGATAATAATTCTGAAACATAAACTATATTCTCTTCTTTAGGTTTATTATTAAAACTAAAATATTCTGCCCCCCTCCAAACCAGCAATTTATCACCATCATGTATATCTATTACCAATACTGGATTTGCGGCAGTATCCACCGAATAAATGGCGGCTTTTACATTTATAATATTGTGCTTGTTATCGGTAATATCCTTTAACCTTGCAGAAAATTCAGGGCCATACTCTTTTGTGCTGTCTATTTTATAAGCACCATGATTAACATTAATATATATTTGTGCTGTGTCTTCGTTCCAATATTTAGATTTTTTACTAAAACTATTATCCTCGGCAAAAACAACCGTTTCATGCAGCTCATTTTCTTGTTTTTGTTTACTGAAACAATAAATAGAATACGAAAAACCGTAATCCCTTTTTATCAAATACGGATATTTTTCTTTTATAATCTGAATGTAATCAGATGATAAATGACCAGCCAGAAAAAAATCAGCAGACTGCTCATTAACAAAATATCGGAAACCTTTAGGATCAGGCTTTTTAATATTTAAAAACTTAAATTGATGACCGTATTTTTCATAATAGTAATTCATATATTCTTCGTCAACAGAAAAAGCAATTGTTACATTTTTATCTCCTTTCTCTTTTACTATTTCATTACTTACTTTCGCCATTTGATCGTAAGGCTGCTTGTAAAAAATTTCATTATGTTTTCTAACAGTAAATAAGGTAAATACATTGATTGTAATGATAACTGTCAATAATATTGTTTTTATAGAGTTGGGAAGCACAGGAAAAAATGAGAAGATAAACATTAATAGAAATGGCAATGAAAAAGTCATTGTAGAATACTGCAATACAGGGCTTTTATAAACAGAATAATAATAGGCAATCAGGAAAGGTAATAGCGCCCATATAAATGCAATAATATTCATCTTATAATTGCTGATATTTTCTCTTTTTATATAGAACAAGCTGCCTATAAACAAAATAAGCACCAATGCATAAACAATTTTCGAATAGTGAAATAAATATTTAATAAAAACATAAATCCAATCCGGCTCAGGTTTTCCAAGCCAATTATTCTGGCCTATTCCGCCGATTGAAAGATGATAAATAAAAATGGAAATGTGAGGTATGAATAATATAATTATGGAGAAGCATCCAATTAGATACTTTAAAAAATTATTTTTATTCAAAAACAAAAGGCCTGTCGCTCCAACTATGACGGCAAAAAGGAAACTAAAATAATGATTATATGTACAAAGCGAAGCGGCAATTACAAAACCTAAAAGATTTCTCTTTTGTTTTGTTTCATCACCAAAGAAAAAATTTGTCCAGCACCAAACCATCAAAACAGCAAAAAGCATCCCGCTTGCGTATGGTCTTTCCATTTGGCCATACATAACAGGAAACTGCAGGGTTGCCATAAATGAAGCGGTGAGTAATCCAACCGTGGAATTAAACCATTTTTCTGCAATTTTATACGAATAATAAATTGAAGCTACGGAAAACAAAATAAACGGCAGTTTTATAATCATTTCTCCTTTGCCAAACAATGCTGACCAGTAATGAACAAATACATGGACTCCCACAGGGTGGACATCGGTTTCTTTTGCTTTTTGAATAAGTTCAGAAAAACTGTTTGCTTGAGCACGGATTAATGCGCTTAACTCATCATACATGAATGGCATTTCAGAAAAATTCCAAAAACGAAGAATAGCTGCAGTAATAAGAATTATAATCAGCAATATATTGTCGGCCTTAATTTTGTTTGTTATTATCTGCATAACACTCTCATGATGGTTTAGGGGAAACGTTTTTTTAGTAATCTATTAAAATACAATATGTTCTTTTACGCCAAAACTACAAAAACACAACCGCAATTTCACCTGTCTGCCACTCTGCAATGAAAATAAATTTCTGAAATTTATGAAAAGTGTATTTATGCAATAACCTGCTCCAAAATCTCATACGATTTTATTTCTCCAAATGAAGGAATGTGCAGTTGATAATAAATTATAAGCGACTGCAATAATTGTTTCCGATGATTTCTATCAATTTTCAATAGGTGAATAGTGCCGTATTGAACTTTAATAAATTCGTAAATTAAACTGCTTTGCACCATATTCAAGTAATGAGGATGATTGGGCAAATTATTAACAAAACGGCCTTCCTGCAAATCAAAAACTGGAGTGGTATCAGAGTAATTACCATCAGGAAAGAAACCAAGGTAACGGCTTAGCTGAATCATAAAAAACACATGAAAGTTAGAGCAGTTCTCATGATCTAAATCCAGAAGCTGCAATGAATTTTTTATAAACTCAAACAAATTTTCATTTGAATGCTGTTCCTTTATTGCTTTGTAGAGTATTTCATTTAAAAATAATGCAATAGAACTTTTTATAATATTATATGGGATATCAATATATGGGTAAAGAATGTTTATTTCTGAAATACGCTGCAGCTTATCAGTATCAGTATTTGAAACAACCATATCAACCAATGCTAAGGGCTGAAATAGAGCTGCTTTAAATTTTGATTTTTTGCTTCTGACGCCATTTACAATATATGATTTAACACCAAAATCAGGGGAAATTATTTTTACGATTAAACTTGTCTCGGAATATTTGATAGTATGCAGGAGAATACCGCTTGTTTTATGCAGCATACTAAGCCCCTCTCTTAATCTCTACACAGAGGGAAGAGGAAATTGGTGAGTAAATACAATTAAATAGTTTTTTTATATACTTCTTCATCGGCATTAATAGTTGGCAACTCTTTTCTTTGCCTTTTTCTGAATTTAACTTCTTCTATGTATCTGAGATAAACGTGAATTGCAATAGATTGAGGTTTGTACCCATATAAATCGCATGAATATTTAATTGACGAATAAAATTTTTGTTACTATTTTTTTTGTGCCGTCCTGACTTGCACAAAACACCATATAAACACCGGTACTTACCCTTTCACCTTTAAAATTTTTACCATACCAAATAGCTTGCCCGCCTTCTGATGTTGTTTCATAAACAAGGGTTCCGCTGATATCAGTAATTTTCACTATTGAATTAGTCACCAGCCCTTTTATAGCTATTGGCCCCTCGTAATTATGTTTTACAGGATTTGGGAATGAATATACATCTGTATAATATTCAAAACCTTCCGTTGATGTTCCCCTGTATGAAATCAACCCCTTGGATGTTCCAAAAAACACTTCCCCTGTTTTATTATTAATAACTATACTCTTAATATCATTACTGAATAAAGGACTGTTGCTTTGATCAAAATGATATATTTGTTTTG
>CAISYK010000412.1 GCA_903889605.1 uncultured Bacteroidota bacterium | reverse complement strand
TTTTTTATTGGAAATGAATAAATAGGCTTCTTTAAATAAATGGCTTCGCTGATAAAAGAATAACCTCCGTTGGCAATCACAGCCCTGGCTCCGGCGAGATCATTTACAAATCCCTCTTCACTGAATGATTTGAAAGTAATGTTTTTATCCTGCTCATCAATGCCACCACATAAAAAATAATCAGATTACAATTGAGCTTGAGTTACAGAAAAACAATTTAAAAAAATGATTAACAAAAACAGTAGCCGCAAAAATGCGCCTAAATGTTAGAAATATATTTTTATATCCTACCCTTACTATTCCTTTCTCTTCCTTTCCAAAAGCCTTATAATTTTTTTTACAAGTTTCTTCACTTTTTAAAACTTAATGTAATTGCTCCGATTGTTATCCATTTATTTTTTCGTTTCTAATAATTCGATAATCTTTTTTTGCAATTTATTTATCTCCTTTTCTTTTTCAATCAATAATTTTTGAAGGTCGTTTTGTTCGGATGGTTTTGATGAAACAGAAAGCAATTCGATAACAGTTATGCCATAAACCTTAGCAATCTGGGTTAACCTTGAAAAATTTACATCTGTGATATTTCTTTCAATTTTTGAATAGGCTGGTAGAGAAATATTCAAACGATAAGCAATTTCCTCTTGACTCCAATTTTTCAAATTTCTAAAGTACCTGATTTTATCCCCAATAGTCTTCATAGTAAAACAATATAAACTTGAAGTAAAGCTATTAGGTTGAAATTGTATTTGTAAAGTACTATTGATACCTATTATTTTCTTTATAGTATATATTTGAATACAAATTGTATATTTGCATTATAATTAGAAAATGAAAATAAATTCAAAATGAAAAAGAGTTACTAATTATAGTGTTCGCCTTTGGGGCTCAAGCATTCAATTAAGATTAATCATTTAAATAAGATCAAAATATGGAAACTCCAAAATACTTAAAGCATAAACCTATTATTTCAGTAAATAACTACGGAAAAATAGATGGCAAGTTCAGTAATGAAACCGATGCAGAGGCTCTTTCAATTGGTTTTGCACAGTATGACAAAACGGATATGAGCGTAAAAGTTTGGCGTTATGACAAGACAAATGAAAAGTGGAGCAGACAAAGTGAAGAACTCCCTTTGCACAGAGTGTTAGATTTAAGTATTTTAACTATTGCTTCTTTTATAAAAAATACCGAATCTGATTTCCCTATAAGTAACTTAATGGAAACATATGATGATATAAAGAATGCTAAAGAAATTCAAAAATATTATGAAAACAATAAAGCCAAAATAAAACCAAGAATTACAGAGCTTGAAAGGTTGATAAAAGAATTTCGTAAAATTGAAAATGAAAATTATTCTAATCTTTGAAATAAAAAAACAAAATGAGAAAAATAATTGTATTATTACACATCCTGATTTTATCATACAACTCCAACGCCCAATGGCAACAAGCAAATGGACCTAATTGTGGAAGTGTTATGTGTATGGCAACAAGCGGTTCAAATATTTTTGTTTCAAATGGCAGTGTGTTTCTTTCAACAAACAATGGTAGCAGTTGGACTAAAGCCAATAATGGATTGTCAAATTTTTTTGTTGGGTCTTTGGTCATAAGCGGGACAGGAGACATTTTTGCCGGAACTAATGGTGGGGTGTTTTTATCCACCAATAATGGTGGTAGTTGGTCTGCAGTCAATAATGGGTTAACAAATATTAATGTTTATACTTTAACAATAAGCGGAAACAATATTTTTGCAGGTACTTATGACGGTGGTGTCTTTTTATCTACAAACAATGGAAGTAATTGGACGGCGGTCAATAATGGTTTAACAAATTTGGGGTTGTATATCCGTTCTTTAGCCATAATTGGGACTGACATTTTTGCTGGAACCAATGGAGGAGTGTTTCTTTCAACCAATAATGGTAGTAGTTGGACATCTGCCAATAGTGGTTTGACAGGCACTATCAGATCATTTGCAATAAGTGGGACAAACATTTTTTCTGCGAGTTATGGTACTGGCAATGGCGTTTTTTTATCTACCAACAATGGTGGGCTTTGGACTTCTATCAATAATGGTTTATCAAATACAATGGTCAATTCTGTAGCTGTAAGCGGATCAAATATATTTGCAGGTCTTGATGGTGGTGGTGGTGTTTATTTATCAACCAATAATGGAAACAATTGGACGGCAGTCAATAATGGCTTGACAAATACTAACATCCACTTTGTAGCTATAAGTGGAACAAACATTTTTGCAGGGACTTATGATGGCTTGTATTTATCAACTGATAATGGTAACAGTTGGTCAAGTGTAGGGTTGCCAATATTGGAAGTAAAGTCATTAGCCATATCTGGCGGACCGGGCAACATTTTTGCTGGAACCGTTAATGGTGCATTTTTATCTGCAAATAATGGTGTCGTTTGGAATACCATTAATAATGGCCCGACTGGTTCAGTCCGTTCTTTAAAAATTAGTAACACAAACATTTTTGCAGGAAGTTCAAATGGTGTGTTTTTATCTTCCAATAATGGAAGTAGTTGGACTATGATGAATACTGGTTTGACAAGCCAAGCTGTTTATTCTTTGGCAATAGGCGGGTCTGGAAACATTTTTGCAGGAACTAATAGTGGTGTATTTTTATCTACCAATAATGGAAGCCTTTGGATTGCAGTAAATAATGGATTCCCAAATATTCCTGTCTTGTCATTAGCCATCAGCGGGGGCAATATTTTTGCGGGAACTGGTAGTGGTGTATTTTTATCCAATGACAATGGTAACAGTTGGGCTGCAATAAATAATGGCTTAACTAACACTTCTATTTTGTCATTATCCATAATTGGTTCAAATATTTTTGCTGGGACAAATGGTGGTGGTGTGTTTCTATCGACAAATAGTGGTAATAATTGGTCGGCTGTTAACAATGGTTTAACAGATACTACTGTTTATTCAATGACCATGAGTGGGACAAACATTTATGCAGGCACTAATGGTGGTATATTTTTGTCCGCCAATAATGGAGGGCTTTGGTCTGCAATAAATACAGGACTTCCAAACACTCATGTTCTTGCGATAGCCATTAGCGGAACAAACATTTTTGCAGGCACTTTAAATGCTAGTGTATGGATTCGACCATTATCAGAAATAACTACAGGAGTAAGTACAACAGAAATACCAGACCAATCATCCTATTATATCGCACCTAACCCTTTCACATCACAAACTACAATTACCTTTACACAAGTACAAAATAACACTACCATAAAAATAACCGATGTATTAGGTAAAGGATTTGGAACAGATATTTTGAAATCTGTTGCGCCAGCTATTATAGATGCAGCAGCGGGAGCAGTAAAAAATAAAGTTTCAGGAATGGGAGCAAAAAGACGAGTCGGAAGACCTCGTAAACATGGCGGAGCCCTTTTCCCAGCATAAATAATTTATTATTATAATTTATTTCTAAACTAT
>CAISYK010000411.1 GCA_903889605.1 uncultured Bacteroidota bacterium | reverse complement strand
TCCGAAAACAATATCGGGGAAACCTATATGGAAATGGGCAACTTTGATGAGGCAGAAAAATGGTTTAGTAAATGTTTAATTAATCCAAATTCATCAATACCGACTCAATCTTGGGCGCATCATAATTCAGGAATAATTTTTTTCCGAACAAAACAATTTGAAAAGGCTGTCGATTCTTATCTCACAAGTCTTAGACTCTCTGATTCTGCTAATTATGAAGTGTTATCTGTGTCAACTAATCTGCATATTTCAAAAGCTTTAATTGAATCATCCAATCTTTCTAATGAGGTGGATGTATATTTAAATCAAGCTTTGGAAGCAGCATTTAAAAGCGGTATAAAAGAAGAAGTTCACCTTATTTATTTAACATTTTCTGAACTGGAAGAAAAGCGCGGAAACATACCTAATGCTTATGATTGGTATAAAAAATATCATTCTGCCTATGAAAATCTATTTAACGAAAGCAGTAATCTTAAATTAACAAATATTCAATCGCAGTACGAAATAGAAACTATAAGAAAAGAAGCCGATTTTGAGCGTACAAAACATTTAGCTCAAAAAAAATTGATGGAGCAGATTGATGCTCAAAAAAATGAAATTTCTCAAAAAAACCGAGAGATAACTGACAGCATCAAATACGCCAGCCGAATACAATATGCGACATTAACCACTCATGAGTATATTCAAAAACATTTACCTTTTGATTTCTTTATTTTTTATAAACCAAAAGATATTGTCAGCGGAGATTTTTATTGGGCCATCCGAAAAGAAAATAAATTTTATATAGCAGTTTGTGATTCAACCGGGCACGGGGTTCCTGGAGCATTTATGAGCATATTGAATATCTCTTATTTGAATGAAGCGATAAATGAAAAAAACATTAAGGAACCTAACCTAATCTTTGAATATGTACGCAGCAGACTTATTGAAAATTTAACCCAGAAAGAACAGCAGGATGGAATGGATGGTGTTTTATTATGTATTGATTATTCCACGAGGGTCATCACTTACGCCGCATCTTACAACTCCCCGGTAATTATTAGAGACAATACAATTATTAAGGCTGCCTCAGATAAAATGCCGATAGGTAAAGGAATTAAGAAAGATGCGTTTAATAATTATGTGCTGGATGCGGTAATTGGCGACACGATCTATCTTTATACTGACGGCTTTGCTGACGAGTTTGGCGGGCCAAAAGGTAAAAAATATAAATATAAACAATTACGTGAACTGATGTGTTCTGCTTCTCAATTTCAAATAAATGCGCAATCTGAAAAATTCAGTAAAACTTTTGAAAATTGGCAGGGACCTCTTGATCAGGTTGATGATGTGACATGCATTGGAATCAGAATTAATTAGGTCATGATTTCAGGAAAAGCAGCCTTTAATCTGCAATTCATAAGGCCCCTTTAGTGCACCTTAATATTGTATGGCTTATGCCTACCTGGTCAACCTGTTCAGCAATAATGAATCCAGCAGCTTCCACTAGTTTTTGGAAAAATGCAGAGTGATACATCTGACTGTTGCCGTTTGCAATATTTGTAAAATAAAGAGATGTCATCTGCAGTGAGAATGCAGCCGCTTCATATTTCTGCCTGTCCCAGAAAGGTTCTAAAATAAAAAGATTTCCATTGTCATCCAAAGCTTCGTGACATTTTTTAAGAATAGAAATTATTTGCTCTTCTGAAAAGCAATCCAGGAACTGGCTCATCCATATCACATCATAACCTTTCGGCAGCAGATTGTCGGGATGCAGAACATTTCTTTCATAAAATGTTACTCTTTCGGCGAATTCAGAGTTTTGGAGATTTTTTTTCGCAACGTTAAGCTGTCCGGGCAAATCAACAATTCCAATTTGTACATCTCGTGAGTATTTCAGGCATTTCATAGCCCATTTGCCTGTATTTCCACCTATATCAAGTAACTTTTTGGGAAACACTTTAAATACATGCGGTAAAACCTCTGAAAAACAAGTATCGGAGTAATAATGATCAAAAGCAAACCAGCTCTTCTGCACATCTGCAGGCAAATGCGCTAATGCTTCATAAATAGTATCCCAAGTGCCGAAAACTTTCAGTCCTTCCGGCTTGCCTGATTTTACAGATTCTTCCAACTCAAACATACCTTTGTAGCATACGTCATGCGTAAAATCCATATTGGCAATTGTCATGCTGTCGGATAAAATTAAAAAGCCCGTTTTTGTTAGGAAATAACGCTCATTATTGAATACTAACAGTCCAATTCCAAGTCCGGCTTCCATAAGCACGCGCACTCCATATTTCGAAAGATTCAATGCTGACGCCACTTCTTCCTCAGTAGCCCCCGCGGTTCTCTTTTTTTTAACTGCTTCTAGTATTCCGAGGTTGCGCAATGATCGTGCAGCCTGAAACATTACGGGGGCAAAGGCAATATATTGGGCCCATTCTTTTGCTTCAAGGGCAGTGCGGTTTTCTTTCTGAAAAAACATATAATTATTATATTAGTGTTAACGGGTTGTTAAAACCCAAATAATCGTAAGCAAAACTAAAACAAATAATTGAATCACCAAGTGAGTTTGGTAAGCAGGCCGCTTTTTAATTAATCCGCTGAGGTTTAAGTTAAGTATAAAATTGTTTGTTTGTAATCCTTCCTCTTTCAAAAGCATGTTTGCATTAATTATTATGTGAACAGAAAAAAACACGACAATTAATACCAATAAAAAAAGCCAGCTTAATGGATTATTCCAGCCCAATATTATTTTTTCTGAAGTAAAACCGTTTGGCCGGCCGGATGCACCTGTATTTTCAGCTGATACAGACTTGCTTTTAACTGTAATGAAAGCCAAAATTTCTTTAAGTTCGCTGTCAGGCATAGTCTGATTGGGCATAATAATATTAAACTTTTGGAAAACAGCTTTTGCAGCAGTGTCTCCGCTGTTAATAAGATCTTGTGATCCTTTTGTCATTTTCATCAACCATTCTTCCGATCGTTTTGATGTTACTCCGTTAAGATCAGGTCCTACTAATCGTCCGCCCCCTATTGTATGGCAGATGCCGCAGTATCTTCTAAAAAGAGCTTCGCCGTTTTGTGCTTTCGTTGTTAAGGAAAACAGCATGAGGGAAAGTGATAATGAAATAAATATGCTGATTATGGTTATACTGCGATTAAGCAAAGCTTGTGGTTTGTTTTTTATTTTAAAATACTCTTTAATTTTTTTTCTGCCTTCATTATTCAGCAGTCCATTTTTTTAAGAATACGTGATAAATATACTTTGACAAAAGTATTTGCTATCGCCTTCAAACATAATGATTTTCATCATATTTCATGTTAACGAATCGGCAGTTGGATTAATATTTTTCATAATTCTTCAACTTGGCAAAGACTGTATTTTATTTACACAAGTTTTTAATCCGTATGATTCTAAATCCCCCCTTTTCATTTTTATGGAATCATCAAAAAAATACTCAAAGAAAGTGATACAAATCATACATGGAATATGACAAAGACAATAGTTAAGGGGTGGTTAAAATTATAAAGACGCTGGTTGTGATACAAGTCGTATAAGGAAATGTTGATGGTTTTTGGAAGTCAAAGCTTCTTAATGACAGGCGTTTGTTGGCAAGTTAAAAGCCGGTACAGTTTTCGCAACATGATGTTGTAAAAAAATGCAATCCGCTGATTGACAATTGGTCAAATGATGAGCAATGTGACAAATGTCATACAATTAAAGCAAAATGCTTTTTATCTTTGTATAAAACTTAAACATACTTTGCTATGGCAAACTTCAAAACATTTTTAAAATCAGGTCACGCACCTACGTTATTTTCAGCTTTTCTTTACTTCGATTTTTGTTTTGCTATATGGGTTTTAAATGGTGCTATGGCCCCTTTTATAAGTGAACAGTTCCATTTGTCTCCTGCAGAAAAAGGATTCATGATTTCTGTTCCAATTTTTGCCGGAGCGCTGTTTCGTTTCCCTCTGGGTTTATTAGGGCAATATATTGGCCGTAAATCTGCAGCCGTAATATCAATGCTGCTTGTTTTAATAGGTTTGCTGTACGGCTATTTTATGGTGGACACTTTTTCAGAAGTTCTAAATATGGGCGTCCTGCTTGGAATAGCCGGAGCAAGTTTTGGAATTGCCCTTTCCTTAGGTTCAGGTTGGTTTCCTCCAAAAAACAAAGGTTTGGCAATGGGGATTGCCGGTGCTGGAAACAGCGGAACCGTTCTAACAATGTTATTTGCACCGCCTTTAGCTGCTCATTTCGGATGGCAGGCGGTATATGGCATGGCGGCAATTTTTATGCTGCTGCCAATAATAGTTATGGTTGTTTTTGCAAAAGAGCCTCCTGACAGAGAGAAGCAAACATTAAAAGAACATCTTGCGTGCTTGTTTCAAAAGGATGGGTGGACATTTAATTTACTATACATTATCACTTTCGGCGGATTTATTGGATTAGCCAACTTTTTGCCTACATATTTTTATGATCAGTTTCATGTTTCTAAAGTTGAAGCTGGGCAGCTGACGATGATTGCTGCGCTGGTTGGCAGTGCTATGCGGATTGTCGGAGGGTGGGCTTCTGACCGCTGGGGAGGCATTAATACTTTATCTGCAGTATTTGGAGTGATTATCATAACAATGATTATCGCTGGTTTTTCAATTGGGGTTGCAGCAACAACGGTTCTTTTCGCAGTTTGTTTTGCCGCACTTGGAGCTGGTAATGGCGCTGTATTTCAGCTTGTGCCTTTGCGCTGGCCTCTGGCAACAGCTGTTGCAAGCAGTATGATTGGAGAAATTGGTGCTTTGGGAGGAAGCTTTATTCCAAATGCAATGGGGATTTCTAAACAAAATACGGATTCCTATACATTAGGTTTCTTCTCATTTGCAGCCTTGGCAGCAGTAGTGTTTATTGTACTGCGCATTTCTCAACGAAAATGGACAAAAACCTGGGTTGATAACGGAGGCAGAGTGCGTGCACTAGAAAATAATAAATAGAGCCTGCATACCCTCAAAACTTTAATAACTGAAATTATAGACCTGCATTTTCTGATTTAGATTTACTGTAAGGCAGTACTTGCAATTAATATATAATGCTGGCATTATGGACCGCAGCGTAATTCCTTTTGCCAGTGCAGAAGATTGATGCACTTCGGCTTGCTCAGTATAAAACTTCAAGCCCGGCCTTTCTAAACTCACCACGGCCTTTCCGATATTCATCTCCATTTGAATAGGGGAGGGGGAGGAGAAATGAGAAGGCCAAAATGAAAAGGAATTAACTGATTATTATTGTATTTTATTCACCGAATTCAGATTAATATTACCGATTAACAAAAACGGGCTGGCAGCGAAAAAAAATACATTTTCAAAAGCAAAGTTTTTTTAGCTATACTGCTCTATAATCCTGATAAATTTCATTTTTTTCTTTTTTGCGTCAACCGAAATTTGTAATATTACATTAGGTTACAATGGAAAAAATAATGAAAAAAAATAATTTTCAAATTTCAAAACATGTTCGGTATAGAAGTAAATTCATTTAAATTCAAAAATTTCATCGTTCAGCATATTGGGAAAGAAACTTTCTTAAAGCCTTTTATTAAGTTGATGCAGGGAGCTTCATTTGTATTAGATTATTGGCTGTTCTATAAATTCAAACTCATCCGCAAAAAAAGTTCCATCACAGAAATCAATATTGAATTTGTTAGTTACTGCAACTTACGCTGCATTTTATGTTCGCTCGATCATGAGAAACCTAAAGTTAGGATGAGTGCTGAAATTTTAACGCGTTTTTTTGAAAATTTCATAAGCGACAGCCGATTCCGCAGTGTTAAAACTATCCATTTGTATAATGCCGGTGAGGTTCTGCTTCATCCTAAATTAATGGAAATGCTTGACATTGTTAAACATTTTAAAGAGAAGGCTAAAGAAAAAAACATTTTCTTTCCTCAAATAGCTCTTTTGACAAACGCAATAATCCTGGATGAAAAAAAATCTAAATTGCTGATCAATTCAAATATTATTGACAATATCCGTTTCAGCATGGACGGCGGAAACAAAGAGAAATTCGAAGAGATGCGCAAACGTGCCGAGTGGGATGTGTTTTTAAAAAACATTAAAACATTTTGTGAATTAAATAAAAAAAGCGCAAAACCAATTCCTACAGGTATTATCACCTTGGTGGAATATCACAATAAATTAAACACCAAATGGATGAGCGAAGAGTTTAAGGAATTATTAGACCTTGTGGATGGATATGAACTGCGCTATGCACATAATTGGGGTGGGGATGTAGAAATTGAAGAACTTAAAAATAAATCTGCTGCAAGTTATAAAATAGGATGCAGTTTACTTATGCATCAGCTGGTTTTACTTCCAAACGGCGACATTACAGTTTGCTGCGCCGATTTAAATTCAAAAGGGGTTATCGGAAATATAAATAAAGATGATTTATTTACGATTTACAGCAAACCTCAGCGCCTTATGATGCTTCAGAAGTTCATGAAAAATAAAAAACATGAAATAGATCTATGCAGAGATTGTGAAACCTTTTAGAAATTGAAATTTCTCTGCCACCCAAGCTGTTTGTTTTTTCGGAATTTCTCAAATTCTTCTTTAATTTTTTTTCTCAAATTTTAAAAAAGAGATAGGATCAAATGTTTTTTAATCGGAGCAGGTTTCGTCATTTTTGTCGAAATATTAACAGCGCAATTTCGTAGTAAATAATCCATTTATCCAAACCGAAAACACGAAATTGACCAATCATTTCTCCTTTTTCAATAAGAGTAAACAGGTCTTTAAATGGACTATTTTAGGTTTCACTTTGGCCTCAAAATGCGGTCGTGAATTTACCAATTGGATCAACTGATCCAATATACCAGTGAATCCCAAAAGAAAAAAATATCTTAACAGTTTTATAAAAACATAGACTTTCTTTCGTTTTGTTTTTGTGATATATATCACAAATGTTTAAATTCATGGATTGGCTTGTGTTTTATAGTGTTTCATTTAAATATTGAGCAATTCCCTGAAAATAAGTTTCGCGGCCTCCCCAAAATGTTGACATAAGTCACGCAATAATATGACATATGTCATATTGTATTTTGATTTGTTTTTAGACCTTTGTAAAACGGATACAATATTATTGCATATGTAAATCTAAAATATTCATGGGTAAATTGTTGATGGATAGCTTTAAATAGTAGTTTCTTTAAGGTTCACCTCAGCTGATATTCTAAAAACAATCAATTATTAACTAAAACTAATGATAAAACAATAAAATATGGCAACATGGCTTGATAAATGGACTCCGGAAGACAACAATTTCTGGGAAAAAACCGGCAGTAAAATAGCTTGGCGGGTTCTGACTATAACTACTATTTCGTTGATACTATCATTTGCCACATGGTTCATGATGAGTGCAATTGTTACAAAACTGCCAGGTATGGGATTCAAGTTTGATAAAGATCAGTTATTCTGGTTAGCTGCTATGCCTGGCCTGGCAGCAGGAATTTTAAGAATTATCCATACTTTTTTGCTGCCGATTTATGGTTCACGGCATGTTATCACCATTTCCACGATAATTAAGTTGGTGCCAGCCATTGGTTTGGGTTTAGCTGTTATGAATACGACTACGCCGTTTTGGGTATTCATGGTTATATCTTTTACAGCCGGTTTTGGAGGAGGCGATTTCTCATCCTACATGCCTAGCACAAGCATCTATTTCCCAAAAAGGCTGCAGGGGACTGCTCTTGGAATACAAGCTGGCATTGGTAATTTTGGAGTAAGCGTTGCGCAGTTTATGACGCCTGTCATGCTGGGAATTGCAACATACGGCGCTGCCGAAGTTTTCACAACAATTGATGCTAAAGAAGCTGTTGCAACATTAAAAAGTATTGAACCGGCAAAAAGGTTGGAAGTATTTGCATTGCTGGATACTGCGGTCCAAAGTAAAATTATTTTAAACGTTGATAAAAAAATAAAAGATTCGATAAAACAAGTTGTCAGCATTACTGACAAAGCAGCCTTTTTTGCCGCATTACCAGTAGGTGCGCAGGGAAAAGCGATAAGTAAAATTCATCCAAAGGCAGCTGAAAAAGTGATGATGAAATTTGATGAGAATACAAAAGCTGTAAAAAATAAAGATATTCATCTGCAGTCAGCTGCATTTTGGTATGTCCCTTTGTTAATAATATTAGCTATAGCTTGTTGGTTTCTAATCCGAAGTATTCCAGTGAAGGCATCTTTTTCAGAACAATTAGATATTTTTAAGGATAAGCACACCTGGTTTTGTACTATTACTTATATGATGACATTTGGAGGCTTTTCTGGATTAGCAGCTATTTTCCCATTAATGATAAAGACTGTTTACGGGGATTTCCCTAATGCTCCAGACCCATTAAAATATGCCTTCCTTGGCCCTTTGATCGGTGCCGGAAGCAGGGTGATGTTTGGCTTTATCGCGGATAAAATAGGAGGAGCAATACTGACCACACTCACTGGTATTGCATTAATTATTGGGTGCATTGCAATGGTGCAAATGGGTCTGTTGACTCCAACATCTTTGGACCAATTCCCGACATTTTTATACCTCATGCTTTTCTTATTCTTTGTAACAGGAATGGGTAACGCTGCAACATTCCGCCAATATCCTATTATTTTTGGACACAATGCCCGCCAGGCGGCAGGAGTTATTGGTTTTAGCGCTGCTATAGCAGCCTTTGGCCCGTTTATTTTTGCAACCCAGGTAAGTTCAGTAATGCAGAGTTCAGGCAACGCAAATAATTTCTTTTATGCTATTGCGGCTTTCTTCGTTATTGCAACAATTGTTAACTGGTATTATTATCAGCGTAAAGGATGTGAACGTCCATCTTAATTAATTAATTTAATAATATTAAAAACTCAAACAAAAAAATAGTTATGAAAAAAATATTTAAAAAAGCCGCTTTTGTCTCTCTAATATTAGCATCATCTTCCTCTATTTCAAATGCCCAAATGACCTTAACAGGGGAATTACGTCCCCGATTCGAATATCTTCATGGTTATGGGTCTCCTTCAGATACATTAAAAAAATCCTCTCAGTTTATCATTCAGCGTACCAGATTAAATTTTGGCTATAAAGCTGATAATTTTAAAACAGGAATTGTACTTCAGGATGTTAGAGTATGGGGTTCTCAATCCCAATTAAATTTGGGAGACGGAGGTGCTGCTTTCGGCATGCATGAGGCATGGGGAGAATATTCTTTTAACAAGAAAACGTCAATGAAAATGGGCCGTCAGGAATTAAGTTATGATGATGAAAGAATGTTGGGAGGAGGAAACTGGAACCAGCAAGGAAGAAGTCACGATGCATTTGTGCTGAAATACAATGACAGCACTTTCACTGCTAATGCAGGACTTGCATACAATCAAAACACTGCATATACTGTGGGAACAGCATACTCTGTTTTGAAAAGTTATAAAGAAATGCAGTACTTATGGTTAAACAAGCAAATGAAAAGTTTAAACGTTAGCTTATTGGTATTAAATGTTGGGCAGCAATCTCTTGCGGCAGTTAACAGCACACGCTATGTTACAACAATCGGCACACATACCGAATACAAAGCTAAACCACTGTATGCAGGATTAAATTTCTATTACCAGATCGGAGATGATATTGCCGGATTGAATGGCAAAATAAGAACAGTTAATGCAATGAATTTTGCTTTTGATGCTGCTTATACTGTTAAAGAAAAGATTACAATAGGCTTGGGATATGAATACCTATCCGGACAAAGCGGAACAGATACAACTACAGCATATAAACTGGTAAACCATGCTTTCAATCCATTTTTTGGAACCAATCATAAATTTAATGGTTTTATGGATTATTATTATGTTGGTAATCATATTAATTCATGCGGTTTGCAGGATATCAGCGTTAAATTAAAATACAAAGTGGAAAAATGGAATTTAGCACTGGACTTTCACCAGTTTATGGCTGCAGCGGATGTTCTTGATTCTAAAGAATTAGTTAAATCCGGACAGTATAAAGCAATGAATAGTTCATTCGGATCCGAGTTTGATTTAACGTTTGGTTATAATTTAACAGGGGGAGTTGGTATTGTTGCTGGGTATTCCCATTATTTACCTACTGAAACATTAGGAATAGTAAAAAATGTAAAGGATTGGAAAGGCGATGGCCGTGTCGATCAAACAAGTAATTGGGCTTATGTCATGATAACATTTAAACCTAATTTCTTAAAATAGTAAATGATTTTTTCTGCACAATTAAATTTTAATAAGACTGATTAAAAAAAATGGGAGAAAAGGAAAAAGACAAATCAAGAAGAAAGTTCCTGTTAGACTTTGGCGCCCTTGGAATGGGCTCTTTAGTTGCTTCTTCTTTATTAACTGAAAGCTGCAGTAAAATAGGACCTGGCCCCGGGAAAAAGGTTACCCTTCTTAACAGCAAAAATGAATTAGTTGAGGTTGATTCGCTTTATATTTCGACTCTTAATAAAAACCTTTCGCCAAATCATAACAGCGAAGGAAGAAAAGGCCTGCCGGGCAAAAAATTTGTATTGGTGGTTGACTTGGGAAAATGTAAAAATGCCCGCAAGTGTATGGATAAATGCGCTTCTGTGCATCAGCTGCGTCCTGACCAGCATCATTTAAATGTTTTGCTCATGCAGGACAGCGAACATACTGCACCATATTACATGCCCAAACACTGCCAGCATTGCGATAATCCGCCATGCGTAAAGGTTTGCCCAGTTGACGCAACATTTAAAAGGAGTGATGGCATTGTCTTGATTGACAATGAGCGATGCATAGGCTGCAGGTTCTGTATTGCCGCATGCCCTTATACTGCAAGATCATTTAATTGGTATGAACCAAAAGACGCTGAAAAATATAAAGATGTTCCTTACAATATTGAACTAAATGTGCCTCAAAAAAAAGGTACAGTGACAAAATGCACTTTTAGTGCCGATTGTTTACGAGAAGGAAAATTGCCTTATTGCGTTTCTGCATGTCCAAATGAAGTATATTATTTCGGCAATGTTTATGAAGACGCTGTTACCAATGGTACAACCGGAGAAACAGTTTCTCTAAGCGGCCTGCTTGCAAAAAATTCAGCTTATAGGCTGATGGAAGATTTAGGAACAGCACCTTCTGTATATTATTTGCCGCCCAAAGACAGAGCTTTGATTCCTGAAAAAGATAATGAAAATAATAGCGATGATATTAAACGTAAAAGCTAAAGCTCTTCAATATGACTGATTTATATAGAAAAGAAGAACAGGTAAAAAAAGAGCAGTTACAAGAAATTATTACTGACCTTACAAGACCTATGAACAATACAGGCAAATCCTTTAAAATTTGGATTGGCTTTCTTTTAATACTTATTTGCGCAGGCGGGATAATGTATTTTCGGCAGTTGGTTAATGGCTTAGCTGTCACTGATATGCGTGATATCGCCTCCTGGGGACTTTATATTTCTGCATTCGTGTTTTTTGTCGCTGTAAGCCTTGTGGGATCACTCATTTCTGCCATTCTTACGCTAAGCGGAATAAAGTGGGCGACTCCTTTGACGCGTATAGCCGAAATTGTTGCTGTGGCTGGACTTTTTTCTGCCCTGGCTATAATAGTTATAGACATGGGCCGTCCTGACAGGTTATTGAATATTTTTGTTTATGGGAGGCTTCAATCTCCTATAGTTTGGGATATAATAGTGGTAAATACTTATCTCGTAATAAGCCTGCTGCTGTTGTATCTTCCTTTAATCCCCGACATTGCCCTGCTTCGAAAAAACATGGGGCACAAACCCAAATGGCAGCAGAAAATGTATAAAATATTGTCTCTAGGATGGCAGGGAACCCAAGACCAGTTCAAACTCCTCAACCTTTCAATAACAGCGCTGATGATACTGATTGTCCCCGTGGCTTTATCTATCCATACTGTTACTTCATGGTTATTCGCATCAACTCTGCGGCCAGGCTGGGACAGCACTATATTCGGGCCTTATTTTGTTGCCGGGGCATTTATGGTAGGAACAGCAGCGGTTGTTATTGTTATGTATTTTATCAGGTCGCAATTTAAATTTAAAGAATATATTACTGATTACCATTTTAATATGATGGGAAAACTATTGGTGCTTACATCATTGCTTTACTTATATTTCAATATTAACGAATATATGGTACCTGCATACAAGATGAAACCACTTGAGGGTGAACATATACTAGGCTTGTTCACAGGAGATTTTTCACTTATGTTCTGGCTTGTACAAATTCTGGGAATGATTCTTCCGATTATACTTATGATTTTTAAACCTTTTCGTAAAGCAAAACCAATTATGATTATTTCAGTATTTATTGTAATCGGCGCTTTTTTTAAACGGTTTTTAATCGTTGTGCCAACCTTACTTCATACATATTTGCCGGTACAAAATTACCCAGAGAGCTATCAGCATTACAACCCGACATTAGCCGAATGTACTATCACAGCCGGAAGTGTTGCTGCTGTCGCACTCGTTATTTCATTATTTATTAAGCTTTTCCCGATAATTCCTATCTGGGAAACAGCCCACGAAAAAGGTATTAGTAATGAAACCATCAATAATTAACAACATGGCTAAACTCAAAATTTCACTTTCAATAATTCTTGTAATTTTTTCATTAGGTGTCTTTTCACAATCCGCGCAATGGATGGTTTCATCTGATAATGCTAAAAAGCCTAATCCTTTGGAAATAAATCCTAAGAACATGGCCGTTGGAAAGAATACCTTTTCAAAATCCTGCAAGGCCTGCCATGGAATAAATGCTGATGGCAAAGGACGTATTCAAAGCCCAAGCCTTATATCAGAAACATTCCAGAAGCAGACTGACGGTGTAATTTTTTATAAGATAACAACCGGAAAAGACAAAATGCCTTCTTTCAAAGCCAAATTGAAAGAAGAGGAAATTTGGTCGGTAATTAATTATTTGAGAGTATTGGTAAACCCTTCTGCCGTTCCCCCGGCTGTCGATGTTAAACTTGAGCTTTCTGCTGATGATGGACAAAAATCAATTACCGCATTCGTGCATAGCTTGGATTCAACTAAACAACCGATTCAGGATGTTGATATTCACTTTTATCTTAAACGTGATTTTGGGTTGATGCGGATAGGTGAGCCTGCAAATAATACCAAAGCTGATGGAAAAGTTACAGTTAACTTCCCTGAAAACATAATCGGCGATTTGGATGGAAAAGTTACAGTGATCGCAAAAGTTGAAAATAATTTTCTTTATAATGATACTGAGTCTGCCATTGGAAGGAAATGGGGGACAGCTTTGGTATCAGGTGATGAAAAATTCAATCATCGCGCCTTATGGGGAGGACGTGATAAAAGCCCTTTATGGCTTCTTTTTATGGCTAACGGCATAATATTCGGCGTTTGGGCTGTTATTATATATGTTATTTACAATATTTTCAGGATTAAAAAGGCAGGTAAAATTTTTATAAAGTAAACGTAAGAACGATAATAATAAACTAGTTGAAATAATTTATACTGCTTGAAACGCAAGTCAAAATAATCCATAATGAGTCAAACAAAACAAATAGAATCAGATCAAATGCGTTCAGTAATTTCTGCAAAATTTATTGAACCGGGTTTTGCTTATTGGTTTACTAACCACGAGCATATCAGAAGTCCTTTCCCGAAGGCAATAAAAAGTGCTGCAAGGGAAAAAACCACCGAAATTTTCTTTGAATGGATAGACGGCTTAAAAGAGAAGGAACTAAGTGAAATGAAAGAAAATGAATTTGTTGAAATGTTTGAGACAATTCTTTTTAATGAAGCTTTAAAACTTGTTGATGACGAAGATCAGCAGCTTACAATCTCCTACCCTTTTTTACCAAGATTAGGCGATAAAGTGAATCACAAGCTAAAGGGTGAAGGAAATGTTATTAAACGTAAAGAAATTGTTTCAAAAGAGAATAAAAAGCTATTTGAACTTACTGTGCAGTTGAAGGATACCGGAGAAACGTGGGATACACAATTTGAATTAACTGAATAATATTAAAAATCGATTATAATTGAAAGAAGGAATTGGAATTTAGACGCAAAAATTATTATTAGAAATGAAAATAAAAATTTGTAAAATTTGGCTTACAGGCATTCTGATAACGGGGTTATTAAACCAGCTTGTTATTGCCCAGGACGGCGCTAAACTATTTGAAGCTTGCGCAGATTGTCACTCTATCGGCGGAGGAAAAATGATAGGCCCTGATTTAAAAGGGATAACAAAACGCAGGTCAAATGAATGGCTTGTTGGATTTATTCAATCCTCAACAAAGGTTATAAATGCAGGGGACCCCGATGCGAAAGCCGTATTTAAAGAGTATGAGAGCACTCTGATGCCCGACAATACTGTATCAGCTGATCAGATTAACCAAATACTTGGTTTTATTGACGGTGAAAAAACCGGAGTCAGAACATCCGACCCTTATGAAGATGCCAAAGCCGCAGCAGCACAGAAAAGACTGGACTCAATCCTAAAAGCAAATTCACCAAACGATATTATTGAAGGAAAAAATTTATTTTACGGCAGCATAGGTTTTGAAAACGGCGGAGCGGCCTGTGCTTCCTGTCATAATGCTGTATTTTATAATTCCGGCAGAGGAGGATTACTTGCAAGAGACCTAACCAAAGCGCATTCTCGATTGGGCGGGTTCCCAGGTACAAAAGGACTCATAAAATCGGCGCCGTTCCCATCAATGAAGGAAACGTATAAAAACAATCCGATTACCGAAGACGAAGCAGCTTATCTGCAGCTGTTTCTAAAATGTACAGATGCACAAAACCCAGTGCAGCCTGTGGTGAAAAAAGCATGGTTTTTCCAATCTGCTCTATTAGTATCATTATTAATAGCATTGGCAATTACATTAATTTGGTTTAAACGCAAACGATTAAGCGTAAACCATTTCATTTTAAAAAGACAGGAAAGATTTTCAAAGTAAACATTACATATTCAATACAAAATGAGTTGGATTAAAGATTTAATTTCGCCGCAGACCAGAAAATGGGAAGATTTTTACCGCAGCCGCTGGCAGTACGATAAAGTTGTACGCAGTTCGCACGGAGTAAACTGCACAGGCGGATGCAGCTGGAATATACATGTAAAAGACGGCATTGTAGTTTGGGAAACCCAGGCTATTGACTATCCTGTTTTTGATAAAGAATTACCTCCTTATGAGCCCCGCGGATGTCAGAGAGGAATTTCTGCATCATGGTATCTTTACAGCCCTATAAGAGTTAAATATCCTCTGATGCGCGGTGCGTTGCTTGATCTGTTTCAAGCTGAGAAGAATAGAACAAATGACGCAGTTGCTGCCTGGAAAAATATACAGGAAAACCCTGAAAAACGCAGACAATATCAAAAAGCAAGAGGAAAAGGCGGTTTACGCAGAGTTTCGTGGCCCGATGCTCTTGAACTTATTGGTGCAGCAAATATTTATACAGTTCAAAAATACGGTCCCGACAGGCTTGCCGGATTTTCACCTATACCTGCAATGTCGATGATCAGCTACGCCAGCGGTTCACGTTTTCTGCAGCTTATGGGCGGTTTAAACCTAAGCTTCTACGACTGGTACTGCGATCTTCCTCCTTCATTTCCCGAAATGTGGGGTGAACAAACCGATGTTGCCGAAAGTGCTGACTGGTTTAACTCTAAATATGTTGCCGTTATGGGGTCAAACCTTGCTATGACAAGGACTCCCGATGTGCACTTCTTTGCAGAATCACGTCATAACGGCACAAAAACAGTAGTTTTCTCTCCCGATTTTAACATGGTAGCCAAATATGCCGATACCTGGGTTCCTGTTCACGCAGGACAGGACGGGGCTTTCTGGCTCGCCGTAACGCATATAATCCTTAAAGAAGCGCATCACGAAAAGCAGATACCTTATTTTATCGATTACGTTTCGAAATATACCGACAGCCCTTTTCTGGTTGAACTTGAAAAGAAAGACGGCGGATATACGCCAGGAAAGCTTCTGCGTGCAAACAGGGTTGAAAAATATAAATCAGCTGAGAATGGTGAATGGAAGTTTTTAAATATCGACAAAGAAACAGGCCGCCTGGTTTGTCCGCGCGGCAGCGTAGGGCACAGATGGGACAGTAAAGACGGAAACTGGAGTACACTTACAATTGACGGCGAAGACAATACGGATTATTATCCGCTGCTCACCCTTTTAGATAAAAAAGATGATGTTTTCCAGGTTGAGTTTACCGAGTACGGCATGGATAAAAAACGCTGGAGAGGTGTTCCTGTTAAATTTATTGACACAATTGACGGCAAAGTGCCTGTTACTACGGCCTATGATTTAATTATGGCTCAGTATGGCGTAGGCCGGGGATTAGAAGGTGATTACCCTAAAGATTATACTGACAAAACCGCAGCATACACCCCTGCATGGCAGGAAATGTTTACCGGCATCGGCAGCGAAACTTTACTTCAGTTTGCGGCAGAATGGATCCGTACCGCCGAAGCCACAAAAGGAAAATGTATGATAATTATTGGTGCCGGCATAAACCACTGGTATCACTGCAACTTAATATACCGTGCAGGGCAGATGGCGCTTGCTTTAACTGGATGTATCGGAAAGAACGGCGGAGGGATTAATCATTATGTAGGGCAGGAAAAACTTGCTCCTGTCGATTCATGGTCAACAATAATGTCAGGCAAGGACTGGCAGGGACCGACCAGATTGCAGCAGGCTCCTATCTGGCATTATATGAATTCCGACCAGTGGCGTTACGACGGCAACCACAGCGATTACAACACTGTACCAAAAAATGAACTCTCCGAAAAACATACTGCCGACATGATTGTGAAGTCTGTTAGAAACGGGTGGATGCCTTTTTACCCGCAGTATGATAAAAGCAACCTGGATATAGCAAAAGAAGCTATCGCCGGCGGGGCAAAAGACGATAAAGACATTGTTAAATACGTAGTTGACCAGCTAAAATCTAAAAATCTGACCCATTCTGTTGCCAACCCTGATGCGGAAGTAAATTTCCCGCGTGTATGGTATATCTGGCGCGGAAATGCGTTAATGTCGAGTGCAAAAGGCCATGAGTTTTTCTTAAAACATTATTTAGGCACACATCACAATTCTATCGCAGATGAAACGGCAAAAAATCTGGTAAAGGACGTTAAGTGGCATGATGAGGCCCCGCAGGGTAAATTTGATTTAATTGTGCTCG
>CAISYK010000410.1 GCA_903889605.1 uncultured Bacteroidota bacterium | reverse complement strand
TGGGGAGCCGGTCATTACTGTCTGTTTCAACTGATTGAAAAGGCATTTTCTCACCATTTTCGATAGTTCCAATAAAATCCAGATGTTTATTTTCTTCATTATATACACCAATTGTAAAGACAGAAGCATCCATTAGTTTATTTACATTTTCATATGTTTTTTCAATTATTATTTCAATTGAAAGTGAAGATGTAATCTCCTGTCCGATTTCACTTAAGACGTTAATATTGTTGCGTGAAATTTCCAGTTCTTCTTTTTGTTTATTAACTTCTGCAATTCTGTGCCGGACTTCTTCTTCCATGTTTCCATACAGATATGCGTTTTCCAGTGCATGTATAGTATAAATGGCTAAATTCCTGAGAATATCCAATTGATATTCGGAATATGCATTTTGTTTAAAACTTTGAACAGTAATTACTCCAACTAACTTACTCGGTGTTGAAAGCGGAAGATAAATAAGAGACTCTGACATTTCACCTTCTTTAGTAAATGGAAGAGGTTTGCCGGGAAAAAAGTGAGTAAAATCCTTTTTAAAATCGTTAGTGAAAAATTCTTTTTGGTTATTAAAGCACCAAACGCCTGGCCTTCTTTCATCGGTTAATTCATTATAAAAAAACGGAAGCTTTTCACCTTTTTCAATAAATCCTGAGAAATCAAGCCGTTTTTCTGTTTCATTATATAATGCAATGCCGAATGCTGAAGCATCCATAAGTTTATTAACGTTTTCATATACTTTATTAATTATTTCTTCAACTGATAAAACTGAAGTAATCTCTGTACCTATGTTGCTGAGCAGTTTTGTATTATCATATGATTTTTCAACTTCTTCTTTTTGTTGAAGCAATTCTGTTGTCCGTTCTTTTATTTTATCCTCCAGATTTTCATAAAGCTGTGCATTCTCTAATGCAATGGCAATATATACTGCCAGATTTCTAAGAAGATCCAAATGATGAGGTGTATAAGAATTTTTACTGAAACTCTCCACCGTAATTACCCCAATTATTTTTTCTTTAGAAAATAACGGCAGATATATTATTGATTCCGGGCGATCACCTACAATAGGTACTGGAATATGAGGTAAGTAATTTTTAAAATCAACACGCAGATCATTAATAAAAATTTCCCTGCCGTTTTTAAAACACCAAACCGGAAACTGATTGTCATCATTAAGATTATAAGAACTGGAATACTTCTTTCCATTTTCAATAAAACCAGGAAAATCAATTGTGCCTTTTGCCTTGTTATGTATGCCGATGCAAAAAACATCTGCAGTCATTAATTTATTTACATTTTCATAAACTTTTTCAATTATTTTTTCAACAGAAAGTGATGATGCTATTTCCTGTTCTATTTGGCTTAAAATGGAAATATTTTTAAACGATTTCTCAGCATCCTCTTTCTGTTGTGTGATAATGATATTTGTCAGTTGTTTGTTACGGTATACTTTTAAAATATAAAAAGCAATAACAAGTACTAATAAAAAACCAATAATGAAAGCATTTCTCAGGGTCTGCTGCAATTGAGTTTCGGCATGCTGTTTGGCTAATTCAGCATCTTTTTTCAGCAGTTCTTTGTCTTTTTTTTCACTGTCATACATCACATTCAATTCCATCATTTTTCTGCCGGATTGCTTATTAAGGGCATCCTTCATTCCTGAATACATTGTATGAAATTTATAAGCTTTCTGATAATCATTTAGTTTTGCGTAAACGCTTGAATAACTCAAATAAAGATCCCTGATATAATTTTTATTGTTTACACTCTTCGCGCCTTCATAGCATCTATCAAAGTATTCGAGTGCTTTTTTATAATTACCCTGCGAATGGTAAATATCTCCTATGGTTCCGTAAAGCAGAACTCTTGTTTCATCATCCTTAACCTCACCAGATATATTTAAGCCTTCAAAGGCATATTTCAGTGCATCTCCGAATTTTTCCTGTCCAGCAAATATGTATGCTAAATGATTATCTGCCCGAATAATTCCCTTTATATTTTTTGTTCTCTGATAAATATTTCTCGCCTTTAACAAATAATCCATTGCCTCTTTATGAATGCCTTTAAAAACAAAAGGCTGAGAATTTTCATGATAACTTCTGTCGTAGAAAATTATACCAATTGAAACAAATGCATCAGCAACATTGTTTTCATCGTTAGATACTTCGAATATATTCAAAGCCCTGAAAAAATATTTTAAAGCCCCATCATAATTTTTTTGATTTTGGTAAAGCTGTCCAATTAGGTACAGCAAAATTCCCTCTTGTTTTTTGTCCTCAATTTGTTTGGCGGGATTTGTTTTTGATTCTGCACTGGCTGTTATTCCTTCAGATATTTTTAAAGCGTTCAAATAATACTCCATTGCTTTATCAAAATTTATCCGG
>CAISYK010000409.1 GCA_903889605.1 uncultured Bacteroidota bacterium | reverse complement strand
CGCCAATGAGCCAAAAAGTTTTTAATCTTTATATTATTGACGGATTCAGCCACAAGGAGATAGGGGAGATGTTAAGCATGTCGGAAGGAACATCAAAGTGGCATTTAAATTTTTCAAGAGGCAAGTTAAAAGATATGATTGCAAATTTAGTTTCTCCTTTAAAAGTTACATGATGGAACAAGAGGAAAATTTCGATGATCTTATCCGCCAAAAATTCGATGAAAAGGAATTTGTTTTCAACGAGGAAAATTGGGAAAAAGCGGAAAAAAAGATTGATTCAGTGAGGAGATTAAGCAAAATCTCTTTATGGACTTCAATTTTTATAATCGGACTAATCATCGGAGTGGGACTGTCTATTTTATACATTAAAAATTCCAAAGAAGACACAAAGAATATTTCGCAAATAAATATTCAAAAAGATACTAAAAGTGAAAATGTAAGCAATCCAAATTCAGAGATTGAAAAACCGATTTCTCCAACAACTTCAGAAATCCAAAATGAGAATCCTGCTTCATTAAATAATGATGTAAAAGGAAATGCCTTGGAATCAAAAGGTATTTCTAACGCGGCGGATGATAACAATATTGAAAAAAATATAAAAAAGGAGGACTTGAAGAAGGATAATCCTAAGAGTACAGCCCCAGCTTCATTAAAAGAATTTGCCAAAGAAAAGGTAATTGCTGAAAAGGAGAATAAAATTTCGAATAATCAGAAGGTGTTAATTGCAGACAAAACCGCCTCTCCGATTAAAGAAATAAATAAAAAAGAGGCTGTAAAATCTGAACGAATTGTAAATAAGGTTTCAAAAAAGAATTCAAATTATAGTATTGCGATAGAAGAAAAAGTTCAAAAAAATAAAGAGACTCCTGTATTAAAAGAAATTGTACAGTCCGGAAAATCAAGTGATCAAAAGCAATCTGCCGTGACAGAGAATTTGGCAGAGAAAAAAGAATCTAAAATTAATTCTGTAGAAATCCCTTCTTCACAATTAGAACAAAAATCACAAAAAAATAGTGACGAGGCTTCCCATACTAATATAAATGGGGAAGGAAAAGTAAAGAGTGAAGTTCCTGCGGCTGCCGCTATTTTGGGGCAGAATCCGGAAGTGAAAGGTAATTTAGAAACCAATACTGTTGAGCCAAAGGAACCTAAATCTCAAATAAATAACAATGCTGTTTCAGCAACTCAAATTGCTGCGGGTCAAAAATCAAATAATGAACCTCAAGCCGCAGCTCCGAAGCTTACACAAAATGTTGAAAACAAAAGTGATTCAGTAAATAACTCTGCAACAGAAACAGAAACAGCAATGCTGGAGAAAAACATTGCAAGCCCAAAATTGGATTCTTTAATTTCACCTCAAAATAATTTAGTGCCTCCTCCTCCTTTGTCTGGCGGTTTAGCAAGTGCGACCATCTTTGCTATTGATGCAGGAACAAACTTCGAAGCCGGATGGACGTATTCTGATGCATCTGAAGCGGGAGGATTTAACCCTGTTCTGGGAGTCGGAATTACTCATTTTTTTAATCCGAAATGGGCATTGCGCTCTGGAATTGAGTATGGAAGTATTTATTATTTAAAAGCCAGTCAAAAAGTATTTTCCAGCACAACCTATAGCTTTGGATCAATTACCGTTGATAAAGTTATTGATACAAAATTACTCCATTATGCCATATTGCCTTTGATGTTTCAATATAATTTTAATGATAAAAATACATTAACAGTGGGCGGTTCAATATCCTATTTGGTGAATTCAAAAAGCAAGGTTACTATAAATACTACTACTATTGCACCAATGCCGCTTGATTCAACTCAATCAGGTACAATTCCTAATACTGCAGTTTCAACAGAAAAAATTGAAACAGGTTATTATGCAAATGCTTTTAATAAATGGGATGCCTCTATTTCAGTGGGATACCGAAGAAGATTGTCGCAGAACTTTAGTGCAGCTGCTACAGCTAATTTTGGATTGCTTGATATTAAAAGCAATACATTTTTCTTAAGGGAAAATTTTGAAAGGAATATTGGTATGAAAATAACTATTTCGTATAATTTATTTGAATTTTAAATGATACTCCATTTCTGTAATTTATGAATCGTATATTTTTTTTATTCATTTTTATTATT